>JBLYYV010000098.1:0-22938 GCA_048550095.1 Gammaproteobacteria bacterium | reverse complement strand
GGCGCTATATTTCCTGGAAGCGGATCTCGCGGTTCGAAAACACAGCGCTGGCGCCGCGCGCCTCGACACGATTCTCGCGGACTACGGCGACTGTTGCCTCGAGCAACGGCGCCGCTGGACAGGAAGACAGATCGCGGGAGAATTCGACCGCCTCGCCGGTGCTGACATATTCGTGCCGCTGTTCGATCGCTACGCTGCGTCAATGGAGATCCCGGATTTCCAGCCGGCGCTGGCGGCCGCGGGGGTCGAGCTGGTGGACGATACCGTCAGGCTGGCCAAGACGGGCTTTCTGGACGCCGCGCCAACCCGCATGATGCCTTGATATCGAGGTTTACGAAACCATTTGGAGAACGCGTTGTCCTAAGGGATTAATCGAGGGACGGTAAATAGGACAGAATACTCTCTGGCCGCAGGATGCGGCCGGAGAACCAATGAGGGGGCCTGGCTCGGATGGGTGCCACTCGCAACGACTCGGAAAGTGCCGGGGGAGAGTATCCCGGGGTCTTGACGGGACTACCATGTAAAAACTGGAGAATCACACCATGTCCAAGAAAATCATCAAGAAGCCTTTGACGATCGCGCTGGGTTCAGCACTGGTCGGCGGACTCGCCGCGACGGCAGCCAGCGCGGACGTTGCAACGGACGACAATCCGTTCGCGATGGAAGACCTCAGCGCCACGACGCTGATCGCCGGTGCCCATGAAGAAGGCGGCTGCGGCGAAGGCAAATGCGGCGAAGACAAAGACGGCGGCGAAGGCAGCTGCGGTGAAGACAAGGATGAAGGCGAAGGCAAGTGCGGCGAAGGCAAGTGCGGCGGTAGCGCCTAGCCACTGATGCCCACGCCGAAGCCATTGCAAGGCGCGGGTCTTGGACTGCGGCGGGCCCTGATGGGCCCGTTCGCAGCCCAGTTGCCCGAACAGGTCGACTTCCTCGAAGTCGCACCGGAAAACTGGATCAATGTCGGCGGCCGCTGGGGCAAGCGGTTTCGCCACCTGACCGAACGTTATCCGCTGGTCTGCCATGGGCTGTCTTTGTCGATCGGCAGCCCTGCCCCACTCGACGAGCACTTTCTCGGCCAACTCAGAAACTTCCTGGACGAACACGGTGTGATTGCTTACAGCGATCACCTGAGTTTCTGCAGCGACTACGGCCAACTGTATGACCTGATGCCGATCCCGTTCACGCCGGAGGCGGTCGACTACGTCGCCGCGCGCATTCGCCGTGTTCAGGAGATCCTCGATCGACGTATCGCAATCGAAAACATCTCCTACTACGCTGCACCAGCGCAGGAGATGTCCGAAATCGAATTCATCAACGCGGTCCTCGACGAAGCGGACTGCGACCTGCTGCTGGACGTCAACAATATTTACGTCAACAGCATCAATCATCGCTACGACGCCGAAGCATTCCTGACAGCGCTACCCGCCCAGCGAGTCACGTATTTCCATATTGCCGGGCACTATGTCGAAGCGGAGGACCTCCGGGTCGACACGCATGCGGCCCCGGTCATCGACCCGGTCTGGGCCCTGCTCGGCAAGGCCTATCGACATTTCGGCGGCGTCCCGACGCTGCTCGAACGCGACTTCAATATTCCGCCGCTCGAAGAGTTGCTGGCCGAGGTCGAACAGATCGCGGAACTGCAGCGCGAACACGGCGGCGACGCCGAGTCGCAACGGCACTATGGCTGAGAACGAAGCGAACGCGTTCATCGACCGACAGATCGAGTTCGCGGCTCATCTGCGTGACCCCGACAACAAGCCCGCGCCGGCGGATGTCGAAGACCGCCGCATGCAGATCTACCGCGACCTGTTCTTCAATAATGTATCGAGCTTCCTGGCGAACGCGTTCCGCACCTTGCGCAGTTGCATGGACGACGCGGCCTGGGATGCGCTGATCCGCGATTTCTATCGCGACCACGCCAGCCGGTCGCCGCTGTTCACGAAGCTGTCGAAGGAATTCGTGACCTACCTGTCGGAAGAGCGACAGCCGCAACCCGGCGACCTGCCGTTCATGAGCGAACTGGCCCATTTCGAATGGGTCGACGTCGAGCTGATCATGTCCCCCGATCCGCAGATCGACGCGGCGATCGATCGCGACGGGGACCTGCTCGACGGCCGGCCCTTGCTGTCACCACTGGCCTGGGGACTCAGCTATACCTACCCGGTCAACGAGATCGACGAAAATAATCAGCCGACGGCGCCCGCCGATGCTCCGTTGCATTTCATCGTCTACCGAAATACCGATGACGATGTGAAGTTCGTCAAGCTCAACGTCGTCAGCGCGCGGCTGTTTGCATTGATCGATACGGACCCGACCCTGACCGGTCGCGATGCGTTAAATACGATCGCGACAGAACTCGGGCATCAAAAACCGAAAGTCGTCGTCGATGGCGGCCTCGACATCCTGCGCCAGTGGCACGACCTCGGCATCGTACTCGGCACCCGAACCGACTGACGGCTCAGACGCCGCTTTTTTTTGGCCCAGATAATCACGATGTTGCAGAAACTCCAGGACATACTCGACGCCACCCGGGCGGTCGACTTTCTCGGCCCTCTCGCGCTGCGGCTGTACCTCGCGCCGATCTTCTGGATGGCCGGCACGAGCAAGCTCAGTGGTTTCGAGAACACCGTCAGCTATTTCGGGAACCCGGACTGGGGTCTCGGCTTGCCGTTCCCGACGCTGATGGTCGTGCTGGCGCTGAGCGCCGAGATCGCCGGCGCCGTCATGCTGCTGGTCGGCTTGGGCGTGCGCTGGATTTCGGTACCGCTGATGGTCACGATGCTCGTCGCGGCGTTTACAGCTCATTGGCAGAATGGCTGGCAGGCCATCGCCGACCCGAAGTTCTGTCTGTTCAACTGCGGCGATGCGATCGAGGCGGCCGAGCGCCTGTCGCGAGGCCGGTCCATACTTAAGGAGCACGGCAACTACGAGTGGCTGACGGAACAGGGTGGCTTCGTCGTGCTGAACAACGGCATCGAGTTCGCGGCCACCTACTTCATCATGCTGCTGGTGCTGTTCTTCATCGGCGGTGGGCGCTACGTCAGCCTCGACTACTGGATCGCGAAGAAGGGGTCAGAGTGAAATTGTTCGCCTGACGAACAATTTCACTCTGACCCCGGCAAATTGCCGATGCTGGGCAGCGCCACGCTTAACATCCCAACATACAAATCGAATCCGGGTACCCGCCCGGCGGGAGTATGAGAATGCGCATCCACGTCTTTGTTAAAACGTTCGTCGCGATCGCGATGCTGTTGCCGGCAGGGCCCGCCTGGGCCGGCGCGCACGGCGGTGCGAAAGTCTCCAATGTCGAAGAGCTGCCGGCGCGATCCGGCGACTGGTCGGACGAAGAAATAGCGCGCGGGCGCGAACAGCTGATCAGGGCATTCGACGCCGCATGGGTGCGCATCCTCGCCAGCGGTAAAGACCGCGAGATCCTGGAGACCGAGCCCGAGAGCCAGCCCGGTGCCGCCAAGGGCTATATCGTTCGGCTGGTCGATTGCCTGCCGCAGCCGGAGATCGCGAACTGGCCCGAGGAGCCGGTCGGCATGTTCAAGGACATTCTCGAAACGGGCGTCATCAGGCAGCTGACTCAAGGCGTGCCGGAGACGCCGCAGAATACGTCGTGGTATTTCTCCGGCGTCAGCCGGAAATACCAGGACGCGGTACTCGAGGAAATCGGCAAACAGTACGACGTGAAACTCAAGGTCGAGACCGTGGTCCTGCCGCCGGGACGCCTGCCGGCAACGTCGATCCTCAACGACGACAAGATCGATTTCATCTCGCAGTTGAACGCGACCGGCGGCAACAGCCAGGGTATGCGGCGTCGCATCTCACGCCGATTCTCGTGCACGATGTCGGCGTCGAGCCAGTTCATCCATATTCCGCAAGACTCGAAGCTGGTCGACGAGATCAAGACCCTGGACGACCTCGTGGCGCGGCCGGATGTCAAAATCTGCGCCGGGCCGCTGACGACCCAGACGGCACGCGCGTTCATGCCGAAACATACCGTCAAAACCAAGTACATCAACGACCTGACCGGCTGCGACAAGGCCATTAAGGACGGCAAGCTCGACGTCATCGTCAACCCGCTGCCCGACCTGTCGATAGCGGGGATCGAAGGCTACGAATCCGTCCACACGCTGATCGTAGCGGGCACGCCGCTGTGGGTCGCAACGGAGGGTATCGCCTGCCCGTCCGACGGCAATCCGAAAACGGAGGACGAGTGCTCCGAGATATCGCCGCCGTAACCACCGCACCAATGCCACGCTGGAGACCACCACCACCGAAGTCGTCCCCCTACATCACGCCGGAAGGCTACGCCGCGCTCGAGCTGGATCTCAAGGAACTCTGGACGCGACGCGCTGACGTCGTCAAGGCGCTCTCAGCCGCCGCCGCCGAGGGCGATCGATCCGAGAACGCCGAATATATTTACCGCAAGAAAGAACTTGGCGGCATCGACTCGCGCATTCGCTACCTGCAAAAACGCATGCCGAGCCTGAACGTCGTCCGGCAGACGCCGAACCCCGACCGGGTCTTCTTCGGCGCCACCGTCACGCTCGAGCGCGAAGACGGCGAGGAGATCAGCTACCGCATCGTCGGCGCCGACGAAGCGGACGCCGGCAACGGAAAAATCAGCGTGGACTCACCCGTGGCCCGCGGATTGTTGAAGAAGAAAATCGACGACGAAATCGAGGTTAAGATCGGCGAGCGGTGCGAGCGTTATACGATCATCGAGATTCGGTACGGCTAGAGCCGCAAACCTAGCCCTTTGGTAACGTAGCGCTACTGCTTCTCGAACAGCAGGATGAAGCGGTCCGTCCTGCCCCGAAACTCCGCATCGAATACCATCTTCTGACGATCGTCCTCGGGATTCCGCAGAGCATCGCTCGTCTCGACGAGCTTGAACCCATGACTCTCGATATCCTGAATCGCGAATTCCTCGTCGATGCGATGCAGGTGCTGCGCGGCTTCCTTACCGCTGCCCGCCTTGGCGGCATGATCGACAATCAGCAGCTTGCCGCCGGCCTTCAGCGCGGCGTGAATCTGCGCGAAGAACAGTGGCACATCGACCTCACCGAAACCCACACCCGGGTTGAAGTAATAGAGGTCGTGATACGCCATGACGATCAGCGCGGCATCGAGGCTCTCCGGCTCGAGCTGCAGGTCGTCGACTTCACTCTTCAAATACCGAATACCCGGAATCGGGTCATCGATATACCGCGGCTGCACCCTCTCCTCGACAAAGGTATGAAACGGCGAGTTGTTGTACAGGATAACTTCGCCCGTCTCGCCGACCATGCCCGCCATCAGGTCCGTGTAGTAACCGGAGCCGCCAAAGATGTCGATCGCACGGTCGCCGGGCTTCAGGTCGAGCAGGCTCAGGATGACCTCGGGCTTACTGCGGGGATCGCGGTCGCGCGCCTCCTGGGTCCGGATCGGGTTCGCCAGGATTGCGCGCCCGATGTCCGGGTCGAGACTCGGGGCGGCAGCGCTCTCCCCGGTCGGCGCCTGCTCCGGCGCGGGCGGCGGCGCTTCCGACTGGCAACCCACCGCGACATACAGCGCGGCCATGACCAGCGTCTGGAAAAAAAGCTTCATCGTTCGCATCCCTCTGGTTGGTGCGGTATCGATTGGTCCGAATACCGCGAATTCTATTCCCGCCGCCGCTTCGTTTGCGCCCCGCGCAGCGCGATCACCGACGACCTCCGGGCGAGCCCGGGACTGACCCGTCACGGCGCATACAGGCTGACGTTGCGTCGAAACCCCGCGCCGCGCGGCCTTCCGCCTATCAGGGCCGGCCTCTCGGGCCGCGGCATCACCCAATAGCGCCCAGAAACGGGCCTATCCGGCCCGCAAATACCTCTGAAACGGCTTTTCCGAGCGTTAAATAGATGGTAGCCCGTGCAACGTTCTCCTGCTATAGTCCGCGCCCAAGTCGATAGCGGACCCACGGGTCGGGCTGGTTTAGCCCGCAACCACGTCACCCGCGTCGGCAGTGGCTCAGCGCCGGAGCCACGATCAAGAATCATGGCGCTCTTGCACTATATAGAAGCAGTGCGAGCCCCGAGCGCCGGGCGGCCACAAGCACGCGGTCGCCAAGGACTCTACTTGAGGTCACATGAGATGACCAACGACAGTTTTTTGACCACGCTTGCGTGGTCGTAAACGATATTAATTGAACGAAAGACTTAAGCACCAAACCTGAGAAGCAGACATGAAGGACCTTAGCAAATACAGAAACATCGGTATTTTCGCGCACGTTGATGCCGGCAAGACCACCACGACGGAACGTATCCTGAAGCTCACCGGCAAGATCCACAAGATCGGCGAGGTGCATGATGGTGCGGCCACGACGGACTTCATGGAACAGGAGCAGGAACGCGGCATCACGATTCAGTCCGCAGCGACGACCTGCGAATGGAACGGCCATCAGCTCAACATCATCGACACCCCCGGACACGTCGACTTCACGATCGAAGTCTATCGTTCGCTGAAAGTGCTCGATGGCGGCGTCGGCGTTTTCTGTGGTTCCGGCGGCGTCGAGCCGCAGTCCGAGACGAACTGGCGTTACGCGAACGAATCTCACGTCGCGCGCCTGATCTTCGTCAACAAGCTCGACCGCATGGGCGCCGATTTTTATCGCGTCGTGAAACAGGTCAAGGACGTGCTGGGTGCACGCCCGCTGGTCATGACGTTGCCGATCGGCATCGAGGAAGACTTCAAGGGCGTCGTGGACCTGCTGACGCGCGAAGCGTGGGTGTGGGACGAATCGGGCGATCCCACGCACTACACCATCGAGGCAGTGCCGGAAGACATGAAGGACATCGTCGAGGAATACCGCGAGCAGTTGATCGAGACGGCACTCGAAGCCGACGACGACCTGCTCGAGAAGTACCTCGAAGGCGAAGAGCCTTCGGTCGAGGACCTGCGGCGCTGCGTGCGCGAAGGCACGATCGAACTCGACTTCTTCCCGACCTTCTGCGGCTCGGCCTTCAAGAACAAGGGCGTGCAGCCGCTGCTGAACGCGGTCGTCGACTACCTGCCCGATCCGACGGAAGTCGATGCGCAGCCTGAGGTCGACATCGAAGGCCACGAGACCGGCGAGAAAGCGATCGTTGACCCCGACCGGCCACTTCGCGCGCTCGCGTTCAAGATCATGGACGACCGCTATGGTGCGCTGACGTTCACGCGCATCTACTCCGGCAAGATCAAGAAGGGCGACTCCGTCCTGAATACGTTCACGGGCAAGACCGAACGTATCGGCCGCATCGTTGAGATGCATGCCGATTCGCGCGAGGAACTCGAGACGGCACAGGCCGGCGACATCGTCGCGCTGCTCGGCATGAAGAACACCCGCACCGGCCACACGCTGGCGGACGAGAAAAACCCGGCCACGTTGGAACCGATGGTGTTCCCGGACCCGGTCATTTCCATCTCGCTCGCAGCGAAGGACAAGGCCGGCACGGAAAAAATGGGTGTCGCACTGAATAAGATGATCCAGGAAGATCCGTCGTTCCATATCATGACCGACGAGGACTCCGGCGAGACCATCATGATGGGCATGGGCGAGCTTCACCTCGACATCAAGGTCGACATCCTGAAGCGCACGCACGGCATCGAGGTCGAAGTCGGCAAGCCGCAGGTCGCCTACCGCGAGACCATCACGCAGGCGATCACCGACAGCTATACCCACAAGAAACAGACGGGTGGCTCAGGTCAGTTCGGCAAGATCGACTACGTCATCGAACCGGGCGAGACGAACAGCGGTTACACGTTCGAATCGAAGGTCACGGGCGGCAACGTACCGCGCGAGTACTGGCCGGCAATCGAGAAGGCATTCGGCAAGAGCATGGAAGAAGGCACGCTGGCCGGGTTCCCGCTGCTGGACGTCAAGTTCACGCTGAACGACGGTGCCTTTCACGCGGTCGACTCGTCCGCGATGGCATTCGAGGCGGCCACGAAGGCGGCCTACCGCCAGTCAATCCCGAAGGCCAAGCCGCAGCTGCTGGAGCCGATCATGCACGTCGACGTCTTCACGCCGGAAGCGCATGTCGGCGACGTCATCGGCGACCTGAACCGTCGCCGCGGCATGATCAAGTCACAGGAAGTGCTGCACACGGGCGTGCGCGTCAAGGCGGATTGCCCGCTCAGCGAAATGTTCGGCTACATCGGCGACCTGCGCACGTTCACGTCCGGACGCGGCCAGTTCTCGATGGAGTTCTCGCACTACTCGCCGTGCCCGCAGAATGTGGCGGAGCAGGTCATCGAAGAGACCCGCGAGCGCAAGGCGGCCGCATAAGGGTCGGCTCTGACCGACAAATAAAAAGGGGCCTTACGGCCCCTTTTTTCTTCCCCTCTGTATTCCCCTTTTACGAGGCCCCTTGGAGGCTCAATCGAGTTTCCTCGCGCGGCGCGTTCCCCAGCCCAACAGCCCGAGGGCCGAACCGAATAACCACACGGCCGCGGGAACCGGAACCGCCGCGACATCAGCCGTATCGAGCAGCCCGATCGCAAAAAAATCACCCGTGGAGCTCGACTCTTCGATCACGAATGCGGCGGCCCTGCCCTGACCGGCGATGGGGCCAATTGCAAACGGTGGCAGCGGATCGTAAACCGACGCATCAGCAATCGCCGACGTATCGGTTGTCACCCAGACGACGCTGAAGAACAGGAAGTCATCGCCGGTGATCAGATCGCTGCTCAATTCCCACAGGTCGAACGGCGTATTCTCATCGATGTCGGGATCGAGGATTGAATTGATGATATCCAGATCCTCGGGAGTGTCGGACAAATCCTGATCGTTCTCGATGATCAGAAAGACGCCATCGACGTCGGGACCGCCGCTGATGCTCCCGATGTTATTGGGACCATTCCACGACCACTCACACAGAGTACTGTCGCAGCCCGGCACTATCGAACCGGGCTCGCTGTCGTATCCAAAGCTGCCGGAAAACGCATCGCCGGCCTGCGTGCCCGAGAAAGTCGTGCTGCCAGTATCCTCGAAAACCTGAAGGATCGTGCCGCTCCAATTCATGGAGATCGGTGCCGCTTGGGCGTTGCCGAAACCGAATACGAGGAACAAGCAGGCAAACGAAAATGCCAGCGAGATCGGTTTCGCAAAAGGGAAGAAATGGCGCATTGATAACTCCCAATGTGGTCTTTGCTATGACTTTTTTTGCGTCATCGGGGGTTATCTCGTGTGTCAGCATACCAACCGCATATTCGCTAGTCCAACGCGCGCATGGACTCGACGTGAAATGAGGGTGAGAATGGACAGAGTTTCGCTACATGACGGGCATTAAGCGCTGCCAACCGGCGACCGACTCGAATCTTCGTATTTAACAATAAGCTGACTGAAATCCGATCTGCAGAGAATTTGGTAGTGAACGAACTTACCGACATCACCATCCGCGACGTCCTGACGTCGATGCGGACCATCGCCGTCGTCGGCGCATCGGACAAGCAACACCGCCCGGTATACCGCGTGATGCAATTCCTGCAGAGCAAAGGCTATCGATGCTTGCCGGTCAATCCACGCCTGGCCGGGAGCGAGTTACTCGGCGAGACCGTCTCAGCGTCCCTCACCGACATCGAGGAGCCGGTCGACATGGTCGACGTGTTCCGGCGCGCGGAAGACGTGCCGCCAATCGCGGAAGAAGCCATCGCGATTGGCGCCAAAGTACTCTGGATGCAGCTTGGCATTGTCAACGAAGCAGCAGCGGAACGCGCCCGTGCGGCGGGCCTGCAAGTCATCATGGACCGCTGCCCCGCCATAGAGATCCCCCGACTCGGACTCTGAACAACTCTCGTGTTTGGCGGTACCGCCATTCGCACCTATTATTGCCGTGACGCCCCGCGTATCACTCAGCGTGAATCCGGGCGAATTACAAGAAGCAAGGGGCCATCCACCATGCAGGATTTCGAGAAACTCGGCGCGTTCTACCTCGGGAAGCGAGTGGATGCCGACACCGGCGAATCGACCGACGACCTGATTCTGTACGATTCCGGCGATTTGACCACCCACGCGGTCATCATCGGCATGACCGGCAGCGGCAAGACGGGCCTCGGTGTCGGCCTGATCGAGGAAGCCGCCATCGATCGCGTTCCCGTCATCGCGATCGACCCGAAGGGCGATCTCGGCAACCTGATGCTGACGTTCCCGAAATTGCGCCCCGCGGATTTCGAGCCCTGGGTGGACCGTCAGGCAGCAACCCAGGCCGGTAAAGACGTACCGGAATTCGCCAAGTCGATGGCCGAACTCTGGAAGAACGGGCTCGCGAAGTGGGGGCAGACGCCAACGCGTATCAAGAAGCTGCGTGACGCCGTCGACATCTCGATCTTCACGCCCGGCAGCACGGCCGGGCAACCGATATCCGTACTCGGCGAGTTCTCGGTACCGAACGAGAGCCTGATGGGCGATCCGGACCTGTACCGCGAGCACCTGCAGAGCACGGCCTCGGGCATCCTGACGCTGCTGCGTATCGATGCGGATCCGCTAACGAGTCGCGAGCACATCCTCGTGGCCAATGTGCTCGACCACGCCTGGCAGAAGGGCGCCGGGCTCGATCTTGCCGGACTGATCGGCGCGATCCAGTCTCCGGGCTTCGACAAGATCGGCATCATGGATGTCGATACGTTCTACCCCGCCAAGGATCGCTTCGCGCTGGCGATGCGCCTGAACAATCTGCTCGCAGCGCCAGGCTTCGACGCATGGATGCGCGGCCAGGCACTCGATATGGACGCGCTGCTATACACCGACACCGGCCAACCACGCGTATCCATCATGTCGATTGCACACCTCGACGACGCCGAGCGCATGTTCTTCGTGACGATGCTGCTCAACGAGTTGATCGGCTGGATGCGCCGCCAGTCCGGGGGCTCGTCGCTGCGTGCGATCCTGTACATGGACGAGATCTTCGGCTACCTGCCGCCCGTATCGAATCCGCCATCGAAACGCCCGTTCCTGACCTTGCTGAAGCAGGCTCGCGCCTATGGTGTCGGCCTGACGCTGGCCACGCAAAACCCGGTTGACCTCGACTACAAGGCGCTGTCCAACACCGGCACGTGGTTCATCGGCCGCCTGCAGACGGAACGCGATACCGCGCGCGTGCGCGACGGCCTGCAGGCCGCAGCCGGCAGCGAGAACCTGCCCGCCGACAAACTCGAGCGAATACTGGCGGGCCTCGGCAAACGCCGCTTCCTGTTGCACAACGTGCACGAGCGTGAACCGGTCATGATGGAGACACGCTGGGTCATGTCCTACCTGGCCGGCCCGATGACACGCGAACAGATCAAGCTGCTGATGTCCGATCGCACCGATACGGCGATCGCGGCGCCGTGCGAGGTAAAGGCGCCGGCGGGGCAGAAGGTGTTGACGACCCCGCCCCTGCTCCCGCCCGGTATCGAACAATGCTACTTCCCCCTGACGCAGATACCGAAGCCAGGAGAACGCATCGTCTACCAGCCATGCCTCGTCTGCGCCGCCGATATCAGTTATAGCAATGCTCGCTACCATGTGGATGAGCGTCGTTCGTTCCTGTTGACGGCCGAACTCGACGCCGGCGAAGTGGCTGTCGACTGGAGCCTCGCCGCAGAACCGGACGTGGAACGAGCGGACCTCGCGAGCGACCCGGATGCTGATGCCGGTTATGCCGAGTGCCCCGCCGCGCTGATGCAGGCGAAAAACTACAAGACGTGGGAAAAGAACCTGTCACGCTGGTTGCGCACCGAAAAAGTCATCACGCTGTACAAGAGCAAGTTGCTCAAGGAAACGTCGCGCGCCGACGAGAGCGAACGCGACTTTCGCATTCGCCTGCAGCAACTCGGCAACGAAGTCCGCGACCAGAAGGTCGCCAAGCTGCGCCAGCGGTATGAAAGCAAGGTCACGCGTCTCGAAGACCGTTTGCGCCGCGCCCAACAAGCCGTCGAACGGGAGTCGGAACAGGCCCGCGGTGCGAAGCTCGACACGGCGATCTCATTCGGCACGGCGGTTCTCGGCGCGCTGCTCGGCCGCAAACGCGTGTCCGTGACGTCCGCATCGCGCGTCGGCACGGCGGCCCGGAAGGCCGGCCGCATCAGTACACAGTCGGCGGATGTGAAACGTGCCGAGGAAACCGTCGCCGCGGTGCGAGAGGACCTCGAACAACTGCAGATAAAGTTCGATGACGACGTGGCCGCGCTCGATGATGCCTACGACGCGCAGGCGGAGGAATTACAGGAAGTACCAATTCGGCCGCTCGCCAAGAACGTCCATATCGCGCTGTTGCGGCTCGGCTGGGTGCCTTACGTCGAGGACGACGCCTGAGTAAGACTCGCCGGACCAGTGCCGGGATCAACCACACGGGCGCTGTGATCTTTCGCAACGACCATGTACATCGCCGGCACGACGAAAATCGTGAAGAACGTGCCGATCGCCATGCCCGTCGAAATTACGAGACCGAGGTTGTAGCGGCTGACGGCGCCGGCGCCCGTCGCGAGTAGCAGCGGCACGACGCCGAGCACGGATGCAGCCGTGGTCATGAGCACCGGCCGCAGGCGGATCGCCGCGGCCTGTTCGATCGCATCACGCTTCGACAGGCCCTCGCGTTCCTGCAACTGGTTGGCAAACTCGACAATCAGGATACCGTGCTTCGAAATCAGCCCGATCAGTGTGATCAATCCAACCTGCGTATACATGTTGACGGTCGCCGCTCCGAGCGTCAGGAATATCAGCGCGCCGGCGATCGACATCGGCACGCTGATCAGCATGATCATGGGATCGCGGAACGACTCGAACTGCGCCGCCAGCACGAGATAGATGATGATGATCGCGAAGAAGAACGTCAGGATCAGCGTGCTGCCCTCCTGGATGTACTGACGGGAAGAACCCGCGTAATCCACCGTATAACCCTGCGGTGCGATTTCTTTGATCTTCTCGTTGAGAAAATCGATCGCGGTACCGACCGCGACACCCGGCGCAGGCACACCCGACAACGTCGCCGAATTCAGCTGCTGGAAACGCTTGAGCTCCTGCGGTTCGACCTTCGTTTCGAAGGACACCAGGTTCGCGAGCGAAATCAGTTCGCCCGAGCGCGTCGCAACCGGGAAATTGCGGATTTGCTCGGCATTCTGCCGGTACCGGCGCTCGACCTGTGGAATCACCTTGTATGCGCGGCCCTGGATACTGAAGCGATTGACGTAGTTGCCGCCGAGCATCAGGCCGAGCTCGCCGCCTAGACGCTGCATGTCGATGCCCAGGTTTGCGGCCTTCGCCCGGTCGATCACGATGTCCGTCTGCGGCCGGTCGTACTTCATGTCTATATCGGCGTACGCGAACAGGCCACTCTCATACGCCGCACCCACCAGTTGCTGAGAGACCTCATAGATAGACAGCGTCGGCTCCGTCGAGCCGATGACGAATTGCACCGGCAGGCCGCCGCCCGCCCCCGGCAGGGGCTGCAGGCCGAATGCTACGGACTGCAAACCCGCGACGCCCATTGCCCGCTGCTGGATCTCGGGTAGCAGCTCCATCAGGTTGCGCTCACGCTCTTTCCACGGGCGCAACACGATCCCGGACAGCGCGAGGTTCTGGATCGACGCATCGTTGCCGAGGCTACCGTTGAACAGGAAAGTCTGCTCGGTCTCCGGAATCCCGCTCAACGAATCCATCAATGCGCCGGTATAGCGCGTCAGCTGGTCCGGCGAGGTATTTGCCGATGCGGTCGACATGATCAGCGCGACGCCCTGGTCCTCCATCGGCGCGAGTTCCTTGGCCGCGGTGACGAACATGAAATAGATGCTGACGAGTACGATGACAGCGAACGTCATCGTGACCGGCACGTAATTCAACGTGTTGTGCAAAATACCCCGATACCCGCGGCGCAACTTCGCGAACGTATCGTCGAGAAATTTCGTCAGGCCGCTGTCGCGACGGTCTCCGGCCAGCAGCCGGGAGCACATCATCGGGGACAGCGTCAGCGCGACGACACCCGAGATGATGACCGCACCGGCCAGCGTGAATGCGAACTCGCGGAACAGGCTGCCGGTCAGGCCGCCCGAGAAACCGATCGGCGCATATACGGCGAACAGCGTGATCGTCATCGCGACGACCGGCACCGCGAGTTCGCGCGCGCCCGTCAGCGCCGCCTCCATCGCCGGCATGCCCTCCTCGACGTGGCGCTGGATGTTCTCGACCATGATGATCGCGTCATCGACGACGAGGCCGATCGAGATGACGAGCGCCAGCAAGGTCAGCAGGTTGATCGAGTAACCGAGCGCCATCATGATCGCGGCGGCGCCGATCAGCGACAACGGTATGGTGACGATCGGAATCATGACCGACCGCACGGAGCCAAGAAACAGGAAGATCACCAGCATGACGATGATCGCCGCCTCGATCAGCGTCTTGACGACCTCGCTGATCGCATCCTCGATGTAACGCGCGCGGTCATAGGAAATCGAACCCTCGATATCGTCCGGCAATTGCTCGAGGATCTCCGGAAACAGGTCGCGAATCTCCTGAATGACAGTCAGCGCATTCGCGTTCGGCAGCGTGTCGATCGCGATGAACGTCGCATACTCGCCCTGGAATGCGACCGACGTATCGTAGTTCTCGGCACCGAGGACGACCGTCGCGATATCGCGCAACCGCACGATCGTCCCGTCACGCTCGGTCACGACGAGTTCGCGAAACTCCTCCTCGGTATGCAGATCGGTCGCGGCATTCAGGTTGATGGAAATCGCATCGCCCTTGGTCTTGCCGACCGCGGCCTGGTAATTGTTGGCGACGAGCGCCTGCTGCACATCGATGGGCGTGATGCCCAGCGCGTACATACGCGCCGGATCCAGCCAGATGCGCATCGCGAAATTGCGCCCCCCGAGAATCGCCGCATTGCGAACGCCGGCGACCGACTCCAGTTTCGGCTGCACGACTCGCACCAGGTAGTCCGTGATTTTGTTCGCCGGTCGCGTCTTCGAATTGAAGCTCATGTACATCGCCGATGCGGCCTCGCCGATCGCGAGCTGCAGCGTCGGGTCCTCGCTGTCGGCCGGCAGGTCCGCACGTACGCGATTGACCTTCGCGGTAATCTGCGTCAACGCATCGTAGGGCGGATAGTTGAGCTTCAGGTGTGCGGTAATCGAGCTGACGCCGGGAATGCTGCTCGACTCGATATAGTCGATGCCGTCTGCACTGGCTATCTCGCGCTCCAGCGGCGTCGTGATAAAGCCCTTAACCAGCTCGGCGTCCGCACCCGTGTACGTCGTCGTGATGTAGACGACCGCCGTCTCACTCTTCGGGTATTGCCCGACGGTCAGCAACTGCAGCGAGCGGAGTCCCGCCAACAGGATCAGCAGGCTGACCACGATGGCCAGCACCGGGCGGCGAATAAAAATATCGGTGAACGCCATCACACCACCACGTGCTGAGACGACCTGAGGTGCGCGCAATTTTTAACGCAGTATTGTGCGTGCATCAGGCCGTCTCAGTTGTTTTCGGGGATGGAGCTGGGCTGGTTGCTGACCAACACGCTGTTGTCGATGACGACGCTGGCGCCGTTGCGCAACTTGATCTGACCCGCGGTCACGACCGTTTCTCCCGGTGCCACGCCCGACAATATCGCGACCTGGTCACCGCGAGTCGCGCCGGTCTGTACGAAGCGATTTTCGACGTTCAGCGATCTACCGCCGTCTTCGCCCTGCATCTCGGTCACGACGAACACCGAATCGCCATACGGGCTGTAGGTAATGGCTGACTGTGGCAGCGTGACGACCGCCTCCTGCGTCGGCAACTGAACCCGGACCTCGGCGAACATGCCGGGCAGCAGCTGTTCCGCCTGGTTGTCGATCAGGCCTTCGAGGCGCACATCGCGCGTATTCGAGCGCACATTCGGCGCAATCGCTTTGACGGTGCCGCGAAAGGCCACGCCCGGATAGGCATCGACGACGATCTCCAGCGGTTGTCCGGTGGTTACCAGACCGATCGAGCGTTGTGATACGGGGAAATCGACCAGGATCTTGTCCAGCGCTTCGAGCCGCACGATCGGATCGCCCGGTTCGACGTACTGGCCGACGTCGACCTGCCGAATACCGATCCGCCCGGAGAACGGCGCGCGGATCGTCTTCTTCTCGATCCTGAGGCGCAGGTTTTTCGCCTGGGCGGCCGCGCGATCGCGGTCCGTTTTGCGTGTGTCGTACTCGAACTGCGAGTTCAGGTTCTGGTCCAGCAGGTCTTTCGAGCGCACCAGGTTCAATTCGGCGAGCCGCACGTCGGCCTCGAGCGCCGCCAGCTGGGCGCGCTCGTCATCTGCATACTGCCGGGCAAGCACATCGCCTGCCTTCACGACCGCGCCTGACTCGAACCGCAGCTCGGTGATCATGCCGGCCTCCTGGGCCGTGATGTCCACGCCCTGCGCCGCGCGCAGCGTGCCGACGGAGGGAATGACCGGGTACCAGGCGTCGCTGGCGGCGACCGTCGTCGACACGGTGACCGGCGGCATCGCCATGCTCGCCATCATCATGTTCGCCTGGTAAGCGTTCCACCACTTCCAGCCGAACAGACCGCCGAAGAAGATGCCCACGACGACGAGCATCAGGATCATTCTTTTTATCATGGGCGCATTATATTCGGAGAGCCATACTCAGTGCTGCGGCATCTGGTCCTTGCGCTCTTCGAGGAACTGATCGAACCCGGGGCTGACGGCCTTCTCGGCCAGCGCCTTTATGGTCGCGCTCGTCGTGGCGTAGTCGGCCTTCTCCTGCTCGGTTTCGGCAGGCACGGCCTTCATCATCTTGCGGACCATCGTGCGCGGCCCCATCGGCGCCTCGGCATAGGCCGACATCTTCCAGCCGCCGTCGGTGCGAACGAACACCGCCATGATCCGGTCCCAGCCGTGGGTCGCGGGCATCCCGACCAGCTTGATGTCGTAGTCGAGGCGGTAGGTGGCAACCGCGACACCCGGCGCGACATACTTCGCCCGGACTTCGCTGTAACGGTTATCGATGCCCTCGAGGATGCGCTTGCCGGGCACCGGATTGAAGTAGTTATTCATACGATCCTGGCCATACAGCGGAAACGGAACTTCCTCCGCCATGTAGATCGGGTTGCCGTCGTCATGCCACATGCTCTTGACCGCCCGGTAGTCCTGTTCGTTATAAACCGCCTGGTACGCCTCGAGGAATGCCGTGATCTCCGCGGCCAGCGCACGATCCTCTGCGACGACGGCGTCCTTCTTGTTCGCCTCGAAGTGATAGTCGGCCATGGCGAATGGCGGCAATAGCAAGACACACAGAAACGACGTGACTAACCTGACTGACATGGCTGACTCCAATATCGGGACGTTTGAGTCCCGTGACAACAACGCATTCTATTGTGTCGGTATTATGCGCGCATGATCAGTCGAAGGGGCTTCATCCTGAGCGGCGCCGCTGCGGGCGGCGGTTTGTTGCTGGCCTATGGCGCATGGCGCCTAGACGACGGCGACGCCGCGCAGAAGTTCGCGACCTCGGGCCGGCCGGCGCCGGCCCTCAATGCCTGGATCAAGATCGAGCCAAATGGCGAGATCGTCTGCGCGATTCACCGCGCCGAGATGGGCCAGGGCATTACGACCGGCCTCGCCCAGATCCTGATCGAGGAACTCGACGCCGACTGGTCCCAGGCGCGCTTCGAGTTCTCGCCCGTGGACCGCGACTATTTCAATTTTGCGATCCTCGAGGACGGCCGGCCGTTTGGCGACCCGGAGGCAAGCTGGTGGGCCGGCACGGGCACCTGGGCCATGCGGCAGGTTATGCACGCCGTCGGCCTGTCCCTGACGGTCGCCAGCACGAGCACGATCGACGCCTGGGACGTCGTCAGACCGGCGGGCGCGGCGGCACGCCAGATGCTGATCGGCGCGGCGGCACGGCGATGGCAATGCGATCCGGCCAGCCTGCGCACCGAAGGCGGTTTCGTGATCGACGATGCCGGCGGTCGCAAAGCCGGCTATGGCGAACTGGCCGAAAGCGCCGCGCTGGAAACGCCACCATCCGATCCGCGAATGAAATCCCGCGACGAATACCGAATCATCGGACGCGACATGCCGCGGCTCGACACGCCGATAAAGGTCCGGGGAAGCGCCGTTTACGCGAGTGACATCGTCCTGCCCGATATGCTGTTCGCGAGCATCGCGCACAGCCCGGTCGTCGGCACGAAAGTCGCATCGTTCGACAGCAACGGCGCGGAAGCCATGCCGGGCGTCGCGGGCATCGTCCGCGCCGGCGACACAGCGGTCGCTGTGGTCGCCGACAATACGTGGATCGCGATGGAGGCGGCCGACCGGATTCGCGTTGAAGCCGAAGCGGTCGACACGGTCGAGACGCGCGGCCTCGACGCAAGGTATTTCGCCAAACTCGACGCCGACGAACGTGTCATGCTCCGCGAAGACCCGAATACGCTGGACACCATCTCTTCAGCATCGGCGAGCATTACATCGGAGTATGCGGCCCCGTACCTGGCGCACGAGTGTATGGAGCCCATGAGTTGCGTGGCGCTCTATTCAGGCGACGCGCTCGAAGTATGGGTTGGCTCGCAGAGTAATTCGCTGTCCCGTGACATCGCCGCCGCGGTCTCCGGCCTTGAGAAAGATCGAGTGACGGTGCATTCGACGTTCATGGGCGGTGCATTCGGGCGACGCAGCGAGATGGACTTCGTCGAGCAGGCCGTGGCGGTCGCCATGCAGTTTCCAAACCGGCCGATAAAACTGGCATGGTCGCGCCGCCAGGACTTGCGACACGGTGCCTTTCGACCCGCGGCGATCGCGCGCGTCAGCGGCTGCCTCGACGAGCTCGGGAATATCGCCGCGATCGACTATGCCGTCGTCCAGCAGTCGGTATCCGCCGACTACACGAGACGCACGCCGTCGCCACGCAAGGTCGACGATTTTGAGGACCGCTACATCGTCGCACCGGTCGACAAACCCCTGTATCGAGTCGACCGACTCCGGACCGGGTACATCCCGGTCATCGCGCACGTCCCGGTGGGCTACTGGCGCAGCGTCTCCTATACGCTGAACCCGTTCTTCTTCGAAAGCTTCATCGACGAACTCGCGGTCGAAGCCGGTTCGGACCCGCTGGAATTCCGGCGCGGCGCTCTGGCGGACAACCCGCGGTGCCTAGCGGTTCTCGACGCCCTCGAACAGGCGGCCGGGCCGCTGACGACCGACGGTCGCGGCTACGCCATCATTCTGTCTCACGGCACGATGGTTGCCCACGCGATCGACGTCGCGGTAACTGGCGGAAAATTCGCGCGCGTCGAGCGCGTGACTTGCGCCATCGATTGCGGACTCGCGCTCCATCCCGACAACGTCGTCGCGCAGACCGAGGGCTGCATCTTCGACGGGCTGGCCGTAGCGCTGGACGGGCGCATTGATATCCGCGCGGGCAAGATCCGGCAGCAGTTTTTCAGCACCTACGCACAGTTCCGCCTGGACCAGCAGCCACAAATCGACGTCCGTATTGTCCCGAGCGACAACCGACCGGGCGGCGTCGGCGAGGCGGCGATTCCGGGCGTCGCACCGGCCTTGTGCAACGCGATTTTCGCCGCCACCGGTGAACGAATCCGGCGCTTGCCGGTCAGAACCCGGGATACGTGAACCCGGCCCGTTTCCGCGGACGGGTAGCGGTTATAATTCACTCGATCCGAACCTGTGTTCCGTTATGTGCGCACTATGAAATTCAGACTTCCTATCGCGACCTTGCTCACAGCCGTTGCGCTGTCGGCGCTGGCGGCGCCTGACGCCACCGACCTGCCCACGCTGTCGGACCAATTCGGCAACGAGATAGGTCTCGCTGAAGATCCCGGCCGGGTGCGCGTCGCGATCGTCGTCTCCGCCAGGAAGCTGCGCCGCATCAAGCCATGGGAAAAAGCGATGCGTGAGGAATTCCCCGATCTCGTGGTCGTGCGCGTCGCCGACATACCGAGGAGTTCGCCGACCACCTACGACACGGTCGCGAAGAAGCTGCGCAAACGATTGCCCGAGGACGTGCCGGTCGGCATCGATCTTGAAGGTCGATGGGCGGAAGTGCTCGGCCTCGATACGAGCGTCCCGAACGTGCTGGTATTCGATGCTGACGGCAAACTCACCTACCAGCAGAGCGGCATGTACAAGAAATCGAAGTATCCGTCTCTACAGGGCGCTTTGCTCGACGCTAGTGCCGGCAGCGTCGCCGCCGCTGCGCCGGGCTTCTGAAGCCCGACCATAGACGCGCACCTGCGCTATCCAGTTTGCGCCCAGCCACGCCAGCAGCGCGGTGCCGAGCATTGCGCCGACGGGCGGCCAGACCTCAAGCAACGAATCCTGTCGCCAGAAAATACCGCTGTAGGCTTCCAGCGCCCAGGTATTCGGCGTCAACCAGCCGAGCTGCTGTAACGATTCAGGCATAAAGATACGCGGCACCATGCTGCCGCCGATCGCCGAGACGACGAGGATCGCCGTATTGGCAATCGTCTGCGCCTGCCGACGCGTATTGCATGCCGTGGCGAGCATCATGGCCAGCCCCGCGGCCGTGCACGACGCGATCAGCGTCACGATAAACCACGGCAGCAAGTGCCCGGGCAGGTCGAGACCGTAGCCCAGCCACGCGACAATGAAAATGACCGTGACCTGCAAGACGCCCTGCAGGACGAGGTACAGGAACTTGCCGTTGATCAGAACGCCGATGCCGCCCGGTCCGGCGAGCACGCGGTCGAGCACACCCGACTCCTGTTCTTCCAGCAGCGACACGGCACCGTGCACGGATGCGAACAACAGGAACATGAAAGCGACCGCGCCGGCCGAATACGCGACGAGGTTGAGCGCGCCGACCTCGCCGATAACATCTTCAAAAGCAAGCATGTCGTCGAAGGACCAACCGGTACTCCGCCCCGCTTCCGCATCCACGCGCATCTCATCGAGACCATCCTCGACCTCGAGCCGCTGCTCGTCGTTCAACGTCAGAAACTGATTCTCGAGTTCCTCGACGACATTGCCCATCGCCACGTCGGGCATCGAACCGAAATAAGCCTGGCGAATGGCGCCAACCAGCATCGGCACCGCGACGGCGCGCGATGGATCGCTGACGACCCGGATCGGCGCCTCGCCGAAGCCGCCCGCCATGTCCAGAGGGTCAGCGTTTGCCGGCAGGATGATCCCGACGTCGGCCTCGCCGTTCCTGACCGCGCTGCGCAGCGCGTTGCGGGCCTCGTCACCCTCGCCCCGTATGACGCTTAGCTGCAGGTTGTCCGACTCCACGAGCGCATCGAGCAAGCGGCCCGAGGGATCGTCCCGTACCTCGTCCAGCACCATAACCTTCAGGTTCAGCGAATCGCCGGTCGTCGCCGTGAAAATCTCGGCCATGATGATGAAGAACACCGCCGGCAGCACGAAACTCATCAACAGCGCGCCGCGGTCACGCAGCAGCCCGAGTAACATCGCGCGAAATATGGCCATACTCATGGCGCCATCCTCATGGTCGCAACTCCTCGCCCGTCAGCCGCAGTAATACGCCTTCCAGGCAGGGCTCCCGCAGCCTGACTTCCGAGGTCGACAGACCCGCGCGCTCCAGCTGGGCGGTCAATTCGCCGACATGCGTCAGGTCGCCGTCCACCGGACCCGTCCAGGTCACGGCGCCGTGCGCCGGTTTCAGGTCGAGCGCCTGCAGCATCGACGCGCCGGACTCGTCCGGCCGATCGCGCAACACGATCTTCAGTTCCTTGCGATCCGCGAACTCGCTCTGAATCAATGTTTCGGGGCACCCGGTCAGGCAAATGCGACCGTCCACCATGAACGACACGCGATCCGCGATCGCCTCCGCCTGACTCATGTCGTGGGTGGTCAGCAACACGCCGATGCCCGCACCGCGCAGGCGCAGCAGTAACTCGTGAATGCGGTCGCGCGCATTCATGTCGACGCCGACCGTCGGTTCGTCCAACAGAATCACGGCCGGGTGATGCATCAGGCTGGCGACGATGTTGAGCCGGCGCCGCATGCCGCCCGACAGCGTGTCGGTGTTATCGCCGGCGCGATCTTCCAGTCCCGCCCATGCGATCGCCTCGCCGACCCGGTCGTCGAGGTCACGCCGCGCGACGCCCATCATGCGCCCGAATACCTCGAGGTTCTCCCGGACGCTCAGGTACGGATACACCGCCAGGTGTTGCGGCACGAACCCGAGCTTGCTGCGCACGCTGGCATCGCGCCGCGGATTACCGCCGCACAGGCTGACGCTGCCCGAGTCCAGCGGGATGCGTCCGCACGCGGCCGACAGAAGTGTGCTCTTGCCGGCGCCGTTCGGGCCGAGCAGCACCAGGATCTCGCCCGCATGCAGCGACAGATCGACATCGTTGAGCGCTCGCCAGTTACCGAGCGTCTTGATTGCCTGCTGTATACGCAGCAGCGGCGCCTCGGCATCGCCAGTTGTCGACCGGGGTTCGGCCATGTCCTGAAATTCCCACTACTGAAGCCCGCACCGGGCTAACACGCCGGGTGACTTTACCAGATAGCGGCGTGATCGAAACGACGATTCCATGCCGCATAGCGGCCTGACGACCAGCCCCGGCGCAACGCAGCGCGGATTTCGCCTACGATCGATCGATCATCCGGCCGAGCCATTGCAGAGTCTTACCTATGGACCCGAGAATACTGAGCCTGGTGCCGCTATTGGCCGCGTGCGCGCCCGGTCCGGCGAACGAGTATCGTGATTGCGTTACGTGCCCGACCATGGTCAACATCGAAGGCGGTCGCTTCCTGATGGGTACCGCTGAGGCGGACCGGCTGATCGACCCGCGCACCGGCAAACCGGCCAGGAACGACGGACCACAGCACGAAGTCAACGTCCCCGCGTTCGCGCTCGGAAAGTATGAGGTTACCGTGGACGAGTATCGCGCCTTCGTCACCGCAACGGGCCACGAGAATGTCGATGGCTGCATGGAGTTCGGCACGAGCAAGGGCT
>JBLYYV010000097.1:0-14640 GCA_048550095.1 Gammaproteobacteria bacterium | reverse complement strand
TTTCATGGAGAGGGTTTCGACGAGTTCGTCCGAGCAATGCGGCAATCCTACGGCGCCGTAAAAGTCCGTAAACCAAAGGCTTCACGGCCGCAGAGCAGGGAGACCTATCTGGTAGCGACGAATTTCCGGTTATAGTAGGGTGACTTTAGTATGGCCGCCCGAACCCCGCGGTTTATTCGCTCCAAGGGATTGAAATCTTGAACGATTTGGCAAAAAACATCATTTTATGGATCGTTATCGCGATCGTCCTTCTGACCGTGTTTCAGAGTTTCGGCACGGGCAATCGCGCGGCGCAGCCGATCGACTACTCAACCTTCCTCGAACTGGTCGACAACAGCCAGATCAGCGAGGTGAATTTCGAGGGCGAGAAGATCAGGGGCCGCCTGGAATCGGGCGAACCGTTCGAGACCTACAGCCCGGAGACGGATAACACCGCGCTGATCGGCGAACTCAAGCGCAATCGCGTGCAGATTCGCGCTTCGGCGCCGAAGGGCCAGAACATCCTGGTCAGTCTCTTGATCAACTCATTCCCCGTGCTGTTATTGATCGGCGTCTGGGTCTATTTCATGCGACAGATGCAGGGCGGTGCCGGTGGCCGCGGCGCGATGTCGTTCGGCAAGAGCCGGGCGAGATTGCTCGGCGAAGACCAGGTCAACGTAACGTTCCAGGACGTCGCGGGCGTCGAGGAGGCGAAGGAAGAGGTCGGCGAGATCGTCGACTTCCTGAAGGATCCTTCGAAATTCCAGCGCCTCGGCGGCAAGATTCCGAAGGGCGTTTTGATGGTCGGTTCTCCCGGCACCGGCAAGACGCTGCTGGCCCGCGCGATCGCCGGCGAGGCCAAGGTCCCGTTCTTCACGATTTCAGGTTCGGACTTCGTCGAGATGTTCGTCGGCGTCGGTGCCTCGCGCGTGCGCGATATGTTCGAGCAGGCCAAGAAGCACGCGCCGTGCATCATCTTTATCGACGAGATCGACGCCGTCGGCCGCCATCGCGGTGCAGGTCTCGGCGGTGGTCATGACGAGCGCGAGCAAACATTGAACCAGCTGCTTGTCGAGATGGACGGATTCGAGGGCAATGAGGGCATTATCGTCATCGCCGCGACCAACCGTCCCGACGTGCTCGACCCGGCGCTGCTGCGCCCGGGCCGCTTCGACCGCCAGGTCGTCGTGCCGCTGCCCGATGTCCGTGGCCGCGAGCAGATTCTGCGCGTCCACATGCGCAAAGTGCCCGTCGCCGACGACGTGCGCCCGTCCATCATCGCGCGCGGCACGCCGGGCTTTTCCGGTGCTGACCTGGCGAACCTCGTCAACGAGGCTGCCTTGTTCGCGGCGCGTGCGAATCATCGCACCGTCGGCATGGAAGAATTCGAGAAGGCGAAGGACAAGATCATGATGGGCGCCGAGCGTCGATCGATGGTCATGAGCGAGGACGAGAAGAAACTGACGGCCTATCACGAGGCAGGCCATGCCATCGTCGGACTGTCGGTGCCGGATCACGATCCGGTCTACAAGGTCTCGATCATTCCGCGTGGCCGGGCCCTCGGTGTGACGATGTTCCTGCCCGAACAGGATCGTTACAGCTTTAGTAAGCAGCGCCTGAACAGCCAGATCGCGAGTCTCTTCGGCGGCCGGATCGCCGAGGAAATGGTCTTCGGCAAGGATGCGGTCACGACCGGCGCTTCCAATGATATCGAGCGGGCGACCGAGATCGCGCGCAACATGGTCACGAAGTGGGGTCTTTCCGAATTGCTCGGTCCGCTGACCTACATCGAAGAAGACGGTGAAGTGTTCCTCGGAAGATCCGTAACCCAGCACAAGCAGGTTTCGGATGAGACCGCGCACACCATCGACAAGGAAGTACGCAAGATCATAGACAGCAACTACCGGCGTGCAGAGCAGATTCTCGGCGACAACCGCGACAAGCTCGATGCGATGGCCGAGGCGTTGATAACGTACGAGACCATCGATGAGTTGCAGATGAAGGACATCATGGAAGGCCGCGTACCGCGTGTGCCGGAAGACTGGGACAGCCAGCCGCCACCCGCTGCTCCGTCCGGCAAGGCCGACGCCGACAAGAAGGACGGACCTTCAGTGGGAGGCCCGGCGCAGCAGACCTGACGTCTACTCGCGCGCGCCAGCAGGGCATGGCCTTGACCGCCCCTGACAACGACGATCCCGTCGCATCGCAAACCACAACGGCCGGTAACGGTCGTTGTCGCGTTATGGGTATCCTGAATGTAACGCCGGACTCGTTTTCGGATGGCGGACGCTTCGACAGACTGCCTGCCGCCATCGACCAGGCGGCGCGGATGGTGGAGGCGGGTGCGGACCTGCTCGATATCGGCGGTGAGTCGACGCGCCCGGGCGCCGGGGCGGTGCCCGCAGACGTCGAAGTCGAGCGCGTCGTTCCGGTTATCGAGGGTCTGCGCGCCCGCTTCGATTGCGAGTTGTCGATCGACACCAGTAAACCGGGCGTCATGCGCGCGGCGGTGGCCGCCGGTGCGACGATGATCAACGATGTTTGCGCTTTACAGATTGACGGAGCCGTCGAGGCGGCGGCGCAACTGGGTGTTCCGATCTGCCTGATGCACATGCAGGGTCGTCCGCGAACCATGCAAACCGCGCCGACCTACACGGATGTCACGGCCGAGGTCAGCGAGTTCCTTGCGAATCGCATGCGCGCGTGTATCGATGCCGGTATATCCGCAGATGCTCTGCTCGTGGACCCGGGCTTCGGTTTCGGCAAGACTGTGGAGCACAACCTGCAACTGCTGCGTGATCTGGATAGAATCGCGATGCTGGGCGCGCCGGTACTGGTCGGTCTGTCGCGCAAATCCATGATCGGCGCGCTGCTCGACCGGCCTGTCAATGAGCGATTGCATGCGAGTGTTGCGCTGGCTTTGCTGGCCGCGCAGAAAGGTGCGGCGATCGTGCGCGTCCATGACGTCGGCCCGACCGTCGACGCACTGAGGATCTGGGAAGCCGTTGATCGCCAAGCGAGCGATCGAAAAGGGGTTATTGATGGCTAGAGAGTTTTTCGGAACGGATGGCATACGCGGCCGCGTCGGCGAACATCCGATGACGGCGGAATTCGCACTGCGACTCGCGAGCGCCGCAGCCAGAGTGCTGGCGCCGAATGGCGGGCGCGTCGTGATCGGTAAGGACACGCGCGTATCCGGTTATATGCTGGAGTCGGCCCTCGAGGCCGGCTTCGTCGCCGCTGGCATGGACGCGCTGTTGCTCGGCCCGTTGCCGACACCGGGCATCGCGCATCTGACCCAGGCTTTGAATGCGGACCTCGGGGTCGTCATCTCGGCGTCGCACAATCCCTATTACGACAACGGCATCAAGTTCTTCGACAAGAACGGGGCGAAATTGCCGGACGCCGTCGAAGAGCATATCGAGACGTTTTTGACGGAACCCGCGATCACGCGCGAATCGAGCGAGCTCGGCAAGGCCAAGCGTATCGATAGCGCCCGAGAGGATTATCAGCGCTTCTGCCTGTCGACCGTGCCCGATGGCTTTCGACTCGACGGCCTGAAGATCGTGCTGGATTGTTCGCATGGCGCGGGCTACAAGGTCGCGCCCCGGGTCATGGGTGAACTCGGCGCCGAGATCGTGCCGATCGGTTGCTCGCCAAACGGCACGAATATCAATGATGGCTGCGGTTCGACGAACCCCGATCTGATGACGGTCACCGTCAAGGCAATTGGCGCAGACCTCGGCATCGCGTTTGACGGCGACGGCGATCGTGTCCTGATGGTCGATGCCGCCGGCAACCTGATTGACGGTGACCAGCTTCTCTACCTGCTCGCGAAGGCGCGCAAGGAAGCCGGGACGCTGGTCGGCCCCGTCGTCGGCACGCTGATGACGAATCTCGGGCTGGAGCGAGCGCTCGTCAAGGTCGGTATCGATTTCCGCCGCGCCAACGTCGGTGACCGCTATGTCATGGCGATGCTCAAGGAAACCGGCGGCCAGCTCGGCGGCGAGACCTCCGGACATCTCTTGTGCCTGGACAAGACGACAACCGGCGACGGGCTCGTCAGCGCGCTGCAGGTACTCGTCGTCATGCAGCAATCCGGACGCACCCTCGCCGAACTCACATCCGGCATGCCGCGATTCCCGCAGACGCTGATCAACGTCCGTACCGCCAAGCGGGTCAAGGTCGATGAATCGGCCGAGATCAAGGCCGCGGTGGAGCAGGCCGAGCAACGCCTCGCGGACCGGGGTCGCATACTCGTGCGGGCGTCCGGCACCGAGCCGGTCGTGCGCGTCATGGTCGAGGGCGAGGACGAGGCCGAGGTCAACCAGCTGGCAGAATCCCTGGCCGGCGAAATCGAACGCATAGCGGCCTGAAGAAGCCCTTAATCCATTGATTTCCG
Organism: Gammaproteobacteria bacterium; assembly: GCA_048550095.1. Lineage (GTDB taxonomy): Bacteria > Pseudomonadota > Gammaproteobacteria > Steroidobacterales > SMWD01. The sequence continues at coordinate 10,259 of JBLYYV010000097.1, read as the reverse complement.
GGGGCCGGAAGGCTACCCTTCGCGCTCATTTTTTTCCGTATCCGGACGTTCTTTCGACGCACTGGCGGAAATACAGGAATACACGATGAGAAAGAAACTCGTAGCCGGAAACTGGAAGCTCAACGGCTCAAGCGAGGCGAACCGCGCGCTGCTGGCCGGGATCCTGGAAGGTCTGGGTGATGCTACTGGCGCAGAAGTCATGGTCTGCCCGCCGGCCGTCTACTTGTCGGAGGTTGCCGGCCAGCTGGATGTGACGCCGATCATGCTCGGCGCACAGAATGTTGCAGCCGAGGCTTCCGGAGCGTTTACCGGCGAGGTATCTGCAGCGATGCTGCAGGACGTCGGGTGTACGCACACGATCATCGGACATTCCGAGCGCCGCACGCTTTACGGCGAGACGGACGAGATTGTCGCGGCCAAATTCATCGCGGCACAGGCCGTCGGGCTCGTGCCGATCCTGTGTATAGGCGAGACCCAGGACGAGCGAGAGGGTGGCGTCACGATGGACGTCATCTCCAGGCAGGTCCGGGTCGTGCTGGAAACAGCCGGAATCAGTGCATTCGATGAGGCGATCGTCGCGTATGAGCCGGTCTGGGCGATTGGCACAGGGTTAACGGCGTCGCCCGAGCAGGCCCAGGAGGTCCACGCCCACATTCGCAGCATCATCACGGCGGCGGATGCTAAAATCGGCGCCGAACTGCAGATCCTCTACGGCGGCAGTGTCAAGGGCGCCAACGCAGCAGAGTTATTTGCCAAACAGGACATCGACGGCGGATTGATAGGCGGGGCCTCGCTTGACGCGACTGAGTTCCTGGCCATCTGTGTTGCCGCCGCCCAGGCCGACTGAAAGCCTCACAAATTTAGAGACTAACGAACATGTTGAATATCCATTCCATGGTGCTGATCGCGCACGTGCTGATATCGGCAGGCATCATTGGCCTGGTGCTGCTCCAGCGCGGGAAGGGTGCGGATGCCGGCGCGGCTTTCGGCTCCGGGGCGTCCGGCACGGTCTTCGGCGCACGCGGCTCGTCGAATTTCCTGTCCCGCACCACCGCGATCCTCGCGACCGCGTTCTTCGTCACGAGCCTGGCGCTGGCCTACCTCGGTTCCCAGCGGGCGCCGCTCGAGAGCATGATGGACGTCGGCGAATCGGCGACGCAGGAACAGCTGAACGTGCTTCCCATGGAGGATGCGCAGCCGGCGTTGCCGCTGGATGCTGGCGGTTTACCGAGTCTGCCCACACAGGAAGACGCGGCGGCCGTCGAGCAGGTCGAGGTGCCGCAGGAATCGGAAACGGCAGCGCCCTGATCGAAAACGAACGGCTTCGTCCCGGCGCACGTAGTTTTACGTAGGTTTTTTAAATTGCCGATGTGGTGGAATTGGTAGACACGCTGTCTTGAGGGGGCAGTGGGAGAAATCCCGTGCGAGTTCAAGTCTCGCCGTCGGCACCAAATCAGGTTTGTTCCGGTCGAATTATTCTCGTCCGGTGCCCGCCGAAGGTTATGTAGAGAGTCGCGGCGTTGTTAGAATGCGCCGTGTTTTTGTGTGTTTGTTTCCCAAGGTTGAATTGTGCTGCAAGGTTATCTGCCGGTTCTGATTTTTCTGGGGATCTCGCTCGCACTCGGCATCGTGCTCCTGACCCTTGGTCTGTTGCTCGGTCGCGGGCGCAAGGACTCCGAAAAGCTCTCGTCCTATGAATGCGGATTCGAGCCTTTCGAAGACAGCCGCATCAAGTTTGACGTTCGTTATTATCTCGTCGCGATCCTGTTTATCATTTTCGACCTCGAGATTGCTTTCCTGTTTCCATGGGCCGTATCGCTGGATACGGTCGGCGCCTTCGGGATCATCGCCATGGGGATCTTTCTGGCCGTGCTCGTCGTCGGCTTTATATATGAGTGGAAGAAAGGCGCGCTGGAATGGGATTGACCGACACCGACGCAATGGAACTGGCACCGGTTAACCTGTCGCCGGACGCAACCCCCCAGGACGTTCTCGAGCAACGCGGCTTTATGGTGACCAGTGTCGACGCGCTGTTCAATTGGGCGCGCACGGGATCGATGTGGCCGATGACTTTCGGCCTGGCCTGCTGTGCCGTAGAGATGATGCAGGCGGGCGCAGCCCGTTACGATCTCGACCGTTTCGGCGTGATCTTCCGGCCGAGCCCGCGGCAGTCGGATGTCATGATCGTGGCCGGCACCCTGACGAATAAGATGGCGCCTGCGCTGCGCAAGGTCTATGACCAAATGCCCGAGCCCAAGTGGGTTATCTCGATGGGGTCATGCGCGAACGGCGGCGGTTACTACCATTATTCGTATTCCGTGGTTCGCGGATGCGATCGCATTGTGCCGGTAGACATATACGTCCCCGGCTGTCCGCCGACGGCGGAAGCGCTCGTCTACGGCATCCTGCAGCTTCAGGAAAAGATTCGGCGGACGAACACGATAGCGCGATGAACCAGCTATATGCAGAACTCGCGGCGGCTATCACAGACCGCTTCGGCGACACCCTGAGCGCGGTGAACTCGATTTGCGGGGAGTTGACCTATGAGGTCGACAAGGCCGACCTGGTCGAAGTCGCGACGGCTCTGCGCGACGAAGATGATTTCCGCTTCGAGATGCTGATCGACGTGTGCGGCGTCGACTACCTGACCTACGGTCAGGATGAATGGCAGACGGAATCCGCTACGTCGACCGGCTTCAGTCGGGCTTCCGTGCCGAAGAATATCGTTCCGGACGCGGACACGACGTTTGACGAGAAACGTTTTGCGGTCGTATATCACCTGCTGTCGATCAGCCAGAACAAGCGCCTGCGCCTGCGTGTTTTCACGGGCTCTGGAAACCCGCCGGTCGTGCCGTCGGTCATTGAGGTCTGGAGCGGCGCAAACTGGTTCGAGCGAGAGGCATTCGACCTGTTCGGCATACTGTTCGAGGGGCATCCCGATCTGCGCCGGATCCTGACGGACTATGGTTTCATCGGACACCCGTTCCGCAAGGACTTCCCGATTAGCGGTAACGTCGAAACGCGCTACGACCCCGAGCGGGGCCGCGTGATTTATCAGCCGGTTAGCATCGAACCGCGTACGCTCGTGCCGCGCGTTATTCGCGACGACAATCGTTACGCCAATCAGCTGGTCGAGGACGAACCCGGCGATGGCTGAGATCCAGAACTTCACGCTGAATTTCGGCCCGCAACACCCTGCGGCGCACGGCGTATTGCGCCTGATTCTCGAGATGGATGGCGAGACCATTCAGCATGCGGACCCGCATGTCGGGCTTTTGCACCGGGCGACCGAGAAGCTCGCCGAGACCAAGCCGTTCAACCAAAGCATCGGTTACATGGACCGTCTCGACTACGTGTCGATGATGTGCAACGAACACGGCTACGTACTCGCGATCGAGAAACTGCTCGGCATCGAGGTGCCGTTGCGCGCGCAATACATTCGCGTCATGTTCGACGAGATCACCCGTATCCTGAATCACCTGATGTGGCTTGGTGCACATGGTCTGGATATCGGCGCGATGACGATGTTCCTGTACTGCTTCCGCGAGCGCGAGGATCTGATGGACTGCTACGAAGCGGTCTCCGGCACGCGCATGCATGCAACCTACTATCGGCCGGGCGGCGTATACCGCGACCTGCCGGACGAGATGCCGAAGTTCTTGCCGAACGATTTTCGGTCGCAGAAGGACATCGACCGGCTCAACGAGAATCGCTCGGGTACGTTCCTGGATTTCATCGAAGACTTCACGAACCGGTTCCCGGCATGTGTCGATGAGTATGAGACTCTGCTGACCGACAACCGAATCTGGAAGCAGCGCACGGTCAATATCGGCGTCGTGACGCCCGAACGGGCCATGCAACTCGGCTTTACCGGCCCGATGCTGCGCGGATCCGGCATCGAGTGGGATTTGCGCAAGAAGCAGCCTTACGAGGTTTATGCCGACGTTGAGTTCGATATTCCTGTCGGCGTCAGCGGCGATTGCTATGACCGTTACCTGGTGCGGGTAGAGGAACTGCGTCAGTCGAATCGCATTATCAAACAGTGCATCGACTGGCTGCGCAAAAACCCGGGTCCGGTCATGCTCGACGATCCCAAGTTCGTGCCGCCGACGCGCGTCGACATGAAGGACGACATGGAGTCGTTGATTCATCACTTCAAGCTGTTTACCGAGGGTTATACGGTGCCGGCTGGCGAGGCGTATGCGGCGGTCGAGCATCCGAAGGGAGAGTTCGGCTGCTACATCGTGTCCGACGGCAGCAATAAGCCATATCGTCTCAAGGTGCGCGCACCCGGTTTCGCGCACCTGTCCGCGATGCATGAGATGGTTCAGGGGCATATGCTGGCGGACGTCGTGGCCGTAATCGGTACGCAAGATATCGTATTCGGTGAGGTCGACAGGTAGGTTTATGAGTGCAGCGAGTGACAACGCCGTGCTGAACGCGCATACGCGCGATGAGATCGATGCCTGGCGCGCGAAGTTCCCTGAGAGCCGCCAGCGCTCGGCGGTGATCGGCGCGCTGCATGCGGCTCAGCATCAGAACGACGGGTTTCTGACGAAGGAATTGATGGAGGCGGTGGCCGAGTATCTCGATGTACCCGCGATACAGGTTTTCGAAGTCGCTGCGTTCTACTCCATGTTCGAGACGAAGCCGGTCGGCAAGCACAGCATTTCGGTTTGCACGAATATCTCTTGCATGCTCTGCGGCGGTGAGCAAATCCTCACGCATATCGAAAAGAAACTCGGTATCAAGGCCGGGGAGAGTACGTCGGACGGCAGGTTCTACCTGAAGGTCGAGGAGGAATGCCTCGCGGCCTGCAACGGCGCGCCGATGATGATGGTGGATCACGTATATCACGAGAACCTGACGCCCGCCCGCGTCGACGAAATTCTGGACGACATCGACTGACGATGGCTGCATACGAAAAAAACCTGGTCTGTCTGCAAACGCTCGACCTCGGCGTCGATGAGCCGTGGACGCTCGAGTCGTATTTGCAGGTCGGCGGTTACGAGTCTTGGAAGCGCGTTCTGGCGGGTGAGCTTTCACCTGAAGAGGTCGTCGACATCGTCAAGGCCTCCGGACTGCGTGGCCGCGGCGGTGCCGGATTCCCGACCGGCCTTAAGTGGAGCTTCATGCCGAAGGACGATCGCCAGAAGTACGCAGTCTGTAACTCGGACGAGAGCGAGCCTGGTACCTGTCATGATCGCGATATCCTGCGGTACAACCCGCACGCGCTGGTCGAGGGCATGGCGATCGGCGGCTACGCGATGGGCGCGACCGTCGGCTACAACTACATTCGCGGCGAATTCATGGACGAGCCGTTCCCGCGCTTCGAAGCGGCCCTCGAAGAGGCCTATGCGGCGGGTTTACTCGGCAAGAATATTCAGGGCTCCGGAATTGATTTCGACTGCTACGCATTCCTCGGCGCCGGCGCCTATATTTGCGGCGAAGAAACCGCGCTGCTCGAATCGCTCGAGGGCAAACCCGGTCGGCCGCGCTTCAAGCCGCCGTTTCCGGCAGGGTTTGGCGTCTACGGGCAGCCAACGACGATCAACAACACGCAGAGCTACGCATCCGTTCCGCAGATCCTCCGCAAGGGCGCGGACTGGTTCCTGGACCTCGGCGTCGAAGGTTCGGGCGGCACGCTGATTTTTTCTGTGTCCGGCCATGTCAACAAGCCGGGCAACTTCGAGTTGCCGCTCGGCATTCCGTTCAAGGAATTGCTGGAGTTGGCCGGCGGCGTACGAGAGGGGCGTCAGCTCAAGGCCGTGATTCCCGGCGGATGCTCGGTGCCGGTCATGCCGGCGGCCAACATCATGGATATCACGATGGACTACAACTCGGTGCAGCAGGCGGGTTCCGCGCTCGGCACCGGGGCGATGATCGTCATGGACGATACGACCTGCATGGTGAGCGCGCTGCGGCGCATATCGCGCTTCTATCATGCCGAGTCCTGCGGCCAATGCACGCCATGTCGCGAGGGTACGGGCTGGCTGCATCGCATGTTGTCGCGAATTATCGACGGGCAGGGCAAGAAGGAAGATCTGGACCTGTTGCTGTCGGTCGCGAACAAGATCGAAGGCCACACGATCTGCGCGTTCGGCGACGCGGCCGCATGGCCGGTGCAGAGTTTCCTGAAGCATTTCTTCCACGAATTCGAGTACATGGTCGAGAACGGCGGCCGGTCGATCGTGGATCAGCATCCGGAGGCGGCGTGAGCCTGCGCGTATGAGCGGCGAGAATTTTAAAATCGAAGTCAACGGTATCGAGCTCGACGCTCGGCCCGGTCAGATGCTGATCGAGGTTACGGACGAGGCGGATATCTACATCCCGCGCTTCTGCTACCACAAGAAGTTATCGGTTGCCGCCAACTGTCGCATGTGTCTTGTCGAAGTCGAGAACGCGCCGAAACCATTGCCCGCCTGCGCGACGCCGGTGTCCGACGGCATGAAGGTCAGGACTAAGTCCGCGGCCGCAATGGATGCGCAGAAATCCGTGATGGAGTTCCTGTTGATCAATCATCCGCTCGATTGCCCGATCTGCGATCAGGGTGGCGAGTGCGAGCTGCAGGACATCGCGATGGGCTATGGGCGCGGTATCTCGCGTTACACGGAGCGCAAGCGCGTCGTCAAGGACAAGAACATCGGGCCGCTGATTTCGACGGATATGACCCGCTGCATTCATTGCACGCGTTGCGTTCGTTTCACGGAAGAGATTCAGGGTTATCAGCAACTCGGCACGCTGGGTCGCGGCGATCGCACCGAGATCGGTACGTACATCGAGCAGAGTATCGATCACGAGCTGTCCGGAAACATCATCGACCTGTGTCCCGTCGGCGCATTGAATAACAAGCCGTATCGTTTCTCCGCGCGCGCTTGGGAGATGGTGTCGTTGCCGACGATCGCGCCGCATGATTGCATCGGATCGAACATCAGCGCGCACGTCATGGACGGCAAGGTCAAGCGTATCGTGCCGCGATATAACGAGACCGTAAATGAGAGTTGGATCGCCGATCGCGACCGCTTCTCTTGTGAGGGCATCTCTGCCGATGATCGGCTCGAGACCCCGATCGTCCGTGACGATGGCGAATGGCGTCATGCAAGCTGGCAAGAGGCGCTGGACATCGCGGCCGAAGGGTTGCGCCGCGTCGGTGCAGATCTGGGTGCGCTGGTTTCGCCGAATGCGACCACGGAAGAGGGTTATCTGCTCGGCCGGATCGCGCGGCACCTCGGCTCCGACGCCGTCGATCACCGGCTCCGGCGTCGCGACTTCCGGCAGCAGGAACTCGACCCCGAGCGGCCCGGACTCGGCTGTTCGATCGAAGCGATCGAGAACGCCGGCGCCGTGCTGGTGATCGGTTCGAATCTGCGCAAGGAAGTTCCGCTGCTCGCACATCGGGTGCGCAAGGCGGCACTCGGCGGCGCGAGCGTGTCGTTTGTGAATCCGGTGCGCTACGAATACCTGTTCGACGTTGCCGGCTATGAAGTCGACGATGATCTCGTCGGCGCAATTGGCAAGGTCGACACGTCGGCCCTGAAGAGTTCCGAACGAGCAAACATTGTCATCGGCCAGATTGCGATGCGCCACCCGCGCTTCGCGGAGATTCGAGCGGCCGCCGCCCGACTCGCCGAAGAGACCGGCGCGACCCTGGGTTATGCAACCGAGGGCGCCAATGCCGCGGGTCTGTCGCTTGCCGGCGCGTTGCCGCACCGCGCGGCCGGTGGCAAAACGACGGAGTCGGCGGGCAAGAACGCCGCGGACATCATTGCGCAACCCCCGCGTGGGCTGGTCCTGTTCGGCATCGAGCCGGAATTCGATTGCGCGGATGGCGACGCAGCGCTCGCCGCTGCGAAGTCGGCGGATTTCGTGCTCGCGATATCGCCGTTCCTCGGCGACAGCCTCAATAAGTACGCCGACGTCGTGCTGCCGATGGGAACGTTCGCGGAAACGTCCGGCACCTACGTGAATGCAGCCGGCGACTGGCAGAGCTTCGGTGGTATTGCCCGTCCGCAGGGGGAGAGCCGCCCCGGTTGGAAGATCCTGCGCGTGCTCGGCAACCTGCTGGAGATGCCCGGCTGCGAGTACGAGTCGTCCGATTCGATTCGCGATGAACTCCGGGAGCTGGCCGAAAATGCCTCGACCCGCACCGGTACATCGTCGGCAGCGCCTTCGCCCGCCGTCAAGAGGCAGGTAGCAATGGAAGATCTCGACGTGCCGATCTACCGTGCGGATGCGCTGGTCAGGCGCGCTCGCGCTCTGCAATTGACTCCCGAAGGTCTCGCAGGTTGCGGTGAGACCGACGAGCGCAAGATCGCTTAGGGGATGATGGTGGCGGAACTTTTCAGCAAGCTGCCTTTCTGGGACGTGCTACCCGCATTGCTGCAGCAGGTGGTCGTCATCGTCGCCCAGATCGTGCCGTTGGTCGTCGTGGTCATCCTGTGCGTCGCCTATATGACGTTCGCCGAACGCAAGATTATCGGCTACATGCAGAATCGCATCGGGCCGAACCGCGTCGGGCCGAAGGGCCTGTTCCAGCCATTTGCCGACGTGTTCAAGCTGCTGTTCAAGGAAGTCATCGTTCCGACGAACGCGAACCGCTTCCTGTTCCTGATCGCGCCGATCCTGTCGCTCGCACCGGCTTTCGCGACATGGGCCGTGATTCCGCTGTTTCCGGATTTCGCGATTGCCGACGTCGATGCGGGCCTGTTGTACGTGCTCGCGCTGACATCGCTGGGCGTATACGGCGTGATCATCGCAGGTTGGGCAACCAACTCGAAGTACGCGTTCCTCGGTGCGATGCGTTCGGCCGCGCAGATTGTCGCCTATGAGATTGCCATGGGGTTTGCGCTCGTCGGCGTGCTGATGGCGGGCGGCAGCCTCAATCTCGGCGCGATCGTCGAGGCGCAGGCGGGCCCCGACAACCATTGGTTCCTGCTGCCGCTGTTCCCGCTGTTCCTCGTCTACTTCATATCGGGTGTGGCCGAGACGAACCGCGCGCCCTTCGATGTCGCCGAAGGTGAGTCCGAAATCGTCGCCGGCTTCCACGTGGAATACTCCGGCGTGGCTTTCGCGATCTTCTTCCTGGCGGAGTACGCGAACATGATCCTGATCGCGGCGCTGACCGCCGTCATGTTCCTGGGCGGCTGGGATTCGCCGTTCTCGGGCATCGCCGTGCTGGAGGGGACGATCCTGGCGGCAGGCGGCCTGCATTGGCTCGCGCTGAAGGCCAGTTTCTTCCTGTTCTGCTTCCTGTGGCTGCGCGCAACGTTTCCGCGGTATCGCTACGACCAGATCATGCGGCTCGGCTGGAAGGTATTCATCCCGATCACCATCGTCTGGATTTTCGTCGAGGGCGGTATGGCGCTCGCCGGCATTGGCCCCTGGAGTAGCTAAGAGCAACCGATATGAGTTCGATCTCCAGTGTTATCAAGACTTTTGCCCTGTGGGAGTTGCTGAAGGGCTTGCGCGTGACGCTGCGCAACCTGTTCGTCAAGAAGGTGACGATTCAGTACCCGGAGGAGAAGACTCCGCAATCGCCGCGCTTCCGTGGTCTTCACGCACTGCGTCGCTACCCGAATGGTGAGGAGCGCTGCATCGCCTGCAAGCTTTGCCAGGCGGTGTGTCCGGCGGCGGCGATCACGATCGAGTCCGACGTTGCGGATGACGGCACGCGGAGAACGACGCGCTACGACATCGACCTGTTCAAGTGTATCTACTGCGGATTCTGCGAGGAGGCGTGCCCGGTCGACGCGATCGTCGAGACGCGCATCTTCGAGTATCACATGGAGAATCGCGGCGAGAACATCATGACCAAGGAAAAGCTGCTGGGGATCGGCGATGAGTATGCGCAGACGATCGCGGCGGACAAGGCGGCGGACGCCAAGTATCGGTAAGAACACAAGACTATGCTGATTCAGATTTTTTTCTGGTGTCTCGCGGCGGTCCTGATCGGGGCGGCGCTGGGCGTGATCACGTCGCGCAACCCGGTGTTCTCGGCGCTGTTTCTCGTGCTGGCCTTCGTCACGAGCTCGGTATTGTGGATGCTGCTGGAAGCCGAGTTTCTCGCAATCGTGCTCGTGCTGGTATACGTCGGCGCGGTCATGGTGTTGTTCCTGTTCGTCGTCATGATGCTCGACATCAACCTGGATGTGCTGAAGGAAGGCTTCGTGCGCTTCGCGCCGATCGGCGCGCTCGTGGGTTTGATCATGGTTGCCGAGCTGGCCACGGTGTTCTTCGTCAGGAACGCGGGTCTGCCCGTG
>JBLYYV010000096.1:0-7054 GCA_048550095.1 Gammaproteobacteria bacterium | reverse complement strand
GGCGTCGCGGGGGACATGCGGCTCGGCGCTTCGCCGCGCATGCCCACGAGTGGCAGGTAGGCGAGCAGCATGACGACCGCGGCAATCAGCACGCCCGCGCCGACCAGCACGCCGAGTTGCGTGAGTCCCGGCAGGCTGCTGCGGCCGATCATGAAGAACGCACCGGCCGTCGTGACGGCGGACCAGAGAATCGCGGGTGCGACGGCGGCCCGGTAGTCGCTCACGCGTCGGCCCGGGTGCGCGACCATTTCCTGGTACAGGATCAAGCCATAGTCCGCCGCGAGGCCGAGCAGGATCGCGGCGAAACCCAGGCTGACCGCATTCAAAGTGCCGAAGATCGCGCCGCCGAGCAGCGCGGTTGCCGCCAGCACCCCGGTCAGCAACGTGATCAGCCATAGCAATGGCCGCCAGCGGCGATGGACGAGCCAGAACAGCAACGCAACGATGACCATCGTGCCGAACGCGGCCGAACTGACGTCGCGCAACAGCGACCCGCCCGATTCGACGACGAACGCCGGATTACCGGTGACGCCCACCGTCAGCCCCGGAAAGTCGGTCGTCGTCGACTGCCAGTCGATCAGCCAGTCGTCGACGTCGCGAACCCAGCCACGCAGTCGGAAGAATCCGGCCGATTCGAACGGCGCGGCCACCGCGAGAATCCGGGCGGTGCCGTCGCCAGACGCGAACGGGTCTTCACCGGCACTCGGCATGGCCATGCGCGCTTCGCCGGCCACCGCGCCGAGTTCGAAGGGGTCCATGCTGAGTCGCGCAACCTCGAGTGGCTGAAACGAAACCGCCATTCGTTCCAGCGCCTGGTCGAGAACCGCTGGCATGCGGGCGTCGCTGAACCGCTCGGCGAGCGCGGCCAGCGCATCGGGGGGCTGGTTGAGCCACAGGTACGCGAGCAGCTCGCCCAGTTCCTCGGGGTTGCCGCGAAACGGATTGCGCCAGATCACGCGTTCCGTGAGTCCCGCCGCCTTAAGCACCTCCGCGAGGCGTTCCGCGGCAGCGCTGGTCGAGGCAGCGTCGTCCGTTCGCAGCAGCAACACCAGTTCGTTCGAGGAACCGAAATCCTGCTGATAGAGCTGCAGGCTTCGCACCATGCGCGAGTCGCGCGGCAGCAGGTTGAAGATATCCGCTTCCAGTTGCAGTCGCGTCAGTCCCGCGACGAGCAAGACGACGATGCCGAAAACGATCCAGCCGCTGCGCTTCATGTGATTACCGTCATGCGACTAGGGGTCCAGGAACATCCGGATGATTTCGCCGGTTTCCGGATTCTCGAGTACGAGTTCGTCCGCTGCGGGCCGGTCGACGGACCAGCCTTCGAGCTCGGCCGTCGGGTCTGCCAGCAGCGCCGGCAGGAAGAACCATGCGAACCGTTTCGGTGGTTTGCCGCGTCCGGAATAGTCGCGGCCGCGCTCGACGAACTCGATCTGCCATTTGCCGTCGGCGGTCTGCGCCGAGAACAACGGCAGTGCGGCCTTGCTGAAATTGACGAACACGTCGTCGTTGTCGCGCCGGGCCGCGACGATGTCGCCGGCGAGGCGGGGCGCTTCGGCGTTGCGGCGCCAGGTCGCCTGGCCCGTCCATACCTGCCAGCCGGGTGCATCGAGATCGACCGGGTCCAGGTCGCCGATAAACATGCAACTCGTGACAGCGAGGGTGAGCAGGACAGCGAAGCTAAGCTTCATTTCGTGGCCTCCGGTTGCGGCGATGTAGTGTCTGACGGGTCGTACAGGCGCGCCGTCCACCAGCGTTTTCCGCGCCAGACCACCGGCCAGGGCAGCCAGCACGCGGCCCAGGTGAGGCCACGCAAGATACTCCAGCATGGAATGATCAACAGTTGGCGCAACCCGATCCGGCAGCCGAGGAGTCGATTGATAACCAGCGCCGCGCTCGTATCGGCCAGCAGCACGAATCCGATTCCGGCCCACGCCGTCGCGTTACCGGGATTCGAGGCGATCCATGCCAGCCAGCCGATCACCGGCAGCACGATGAGTTGCGACGCGAACCCGGCGGGCTGACACCAGCGTATGGTCTTCTGCCAGCGCAGGTAATGCAGCAGCGCCTCGCTCCAGGTCGACGACGAAGGCACGGTCGACAGTCGGGTCGACGCGAGCCGGACGGGCGCCAGCCGGGTGCCGAGCACGAAATCCTCTGCCAGGTGGCTGCCCAGTTCATGCCAGTCGACCTCGCGACGAAAATCTTCTGCCGCGAACAACATGCCCGCGCCGAAGCCGCCGCGCAGCGCGCCCGCTCGACCAAGCAGTTCCGCGCCGGGATAAAACTCCAGGTTGACGAACAGGGTATCCAGCATGTCGGCGGGCTGGGGCGAACCGGTCACGATGTAAGGCGATGTCACCATGCCGGCATCGTCGGCAACGTCCGCCCGCAATGAGCGCAGCGTGCCTGTTGGCGCACGCATGTCGGCGTCGCTCCACAGCCACCAGTCACCGGTTGCGATCTTCGACAGCTTCTCGTTCCATGCAACTTTCGGGTGCATGCGGGTCGCGCCAATCGAATCGATGAGCAACTCGATGTGCGCGTCCGGATAGCGCTCGCGCATCTCCTCGATAAACGCATGCAGGCTTTCGCCTTCCGGTTCGCGCGCGCCCAGCAACAATTCGCTGTCGGCGTCGAGATCGGCGACGAATGTCTCGAGGCAGGCACAAACGACGCCGAATTCGCGATCGCCCAGCGAGCTCGGTATCGGTTTGAAAATACTGATACGCCCGGCCGCACCGGCCGGCCGCTTCACCGAAGCGGACCGCATGCGGTTCGCACGGACGACCACCAAAGCGGCGAGCATCCACCACAGGATGCCGAGGGCCGTCCACACGCCGAGCGCCATCAATACGGTGCTCACGACTCGACCTTCCCGGCGCGTTGGTCGCGGGTCGCGCGCAACTCGTTATAACGGTGTCGGCGCCGCCGCTGGTTGCGGATCCAGGGTATGCCGATGATCAGGTTAAAGACCACGAATGAGCCGAGGTAGGCGACGCCATACCAGGCGCGTTGCGAACCCTCGGCGAACATGATGTTCGAGATGAAGAAAGTGTGCAGAACGGTGGACGGCACGATGCCGACGAGGGCCGACCCCGCGAACAGTCCGGGAGAAACGCCCGCGAGTGCCGCGCCGAAGTTGACGACCGGAAACGGCAGGGGGAGGAAACGGGTCTGTACGAGCGGCCAGAAGCCATGGCGGTCGGTGAACCGTTCAGCGCGGCGGAATCGATCGCCGGTAATTTGCAGCACGAAGTCACGTCCGAGGGTGCGCGCCAGCCAGAAGCTCACGAGCGCGCCGATCAGCACGCCCAGTGAGTTATAGAACGAGCCGAGCCATGGCCCGAAGATCGAGCCGGCGACCATCATCGGTACCATCGTCATGCCGAGCGGCGCCAGGACTGCGTATAGCAGCAGCAGCGCCAGCGGCGCCCACCAGATCTTGCTGATCTCGGTCAGCAGGCCGACCAGCCGTTCCTCGGTCAGGTAGTCGCCGAGCGGCGTCCAGCGCACCAGTGCAAAACCGGTGGCAACGATCAGGACGAGAACGAGCGCGCGAATCCGGGTGGAAGTCGTGCCGTCACTCTGGTTGGAGGTTTCCGCGTTCATCGTGGCGCGATTCTATCCGTTGTATCGGCTCGCGGTCGCTTCCCGACGCTTATCGCGCCCGAAACCACTCGACTGCGTCGCGAATCGCCTCGGTGGCCGGCCGCGGCTCGTACTCGAGTTCCGCACGTGCCCTGGCCGACGAGAAAAACATCTTGTGCTGCGACATGCGGACGCCATCCAGCGTGACCTGTGGAACGGTGCCGGACAGGCGAGCCCAGGACTCACTGAGGTAGGCGACACCCAGTGCGAACTGGTGCGGCAAACGAATCTTCGGCGGCCGCCGTCCGACGAGTCCGGCAACGCAAGCGAGCAGTTCCTGCAGCGTCAGGTTCTCGCCGCCGAGTATGTAACGCTCGCCGATCTGTCCCCGTTCGTAGGCCAGCAGGTGCCCCGCGGCGACGTCGTCGACGTGAACGATGTTGAGGCCGGTATCGACGAATGCCGGCATGCGCCCATGCACCGCGTCGTCGATCACGCGCCCTGTCGGCGTCGGCTTGACGTCGCCGGGTCCGATCGGCGTCGAAGGACTTGCGATGACGACCGGGCACTTCTCTTCTGTTGCCATGCGCCGCACGAGTTGTTCCGCGAGAAACTTGGAACGCTTGTAAGGGCCGATCATGTCTTCGAGCGCTACCGGCGTCTGCTCGTCACCCGGAGATCCGTCCGCCGGGATACCCACCGCGCTGACACTGCTCGTATAGACGATGCGGTCTACGCCGCTGTCCATCGCGGCACGCAGCAACTTCCCCGTGCCGTCGACGTTGGCCGCGTACATATTGTCGGGGTCCGGGACCCACAGGCGATAGTCAGCGGCGACATGGAACAGGCTCGAACACCCGGCCGTCGCTTCAGCGAGTCCGACACCGGTCAGGAGATCGCCATGCACCACCTCGACGTCCAGGTGATCGATGTTGCTGCGATCGCTGTTCTCGCGGATCATCGCGCGCACAGCCGTACCGCGCGCCAGCAGCGCTCGTGCAACGGCCGCGCCGACGAAACCGCTGGCGCCGGTCACCAGGGCGGTGCCGGTGGACAATTCGCTCATAGCCGGTGTGGGCCGTTCTTCGATCGCAGCGCGGGTGTCGACACCGCGAGGCCGATCATCAGCGCCGCAATCAACCTGAACGGAGTCATTCGAGTCGCATCCTGGCGACGATCTTCGCGAGTTCTCCCGAGGCGCGCAGCGATTCGATCTCTGCTCGCAACGTTTCTGCGGCCGCTTCGTCTTCCGCGCCGACGATGAAGCGCATCGGTTCGTCGCGGAACACCGCATCGTCCGCGATGCCCAGCTTGTTGACCCTGATGATTCCCTTCAGCGTATCGACATATTTTTGTCCGCGCTCTGAATAACGAATCAGGCCATCGGCGAGCGCCAGCGACGTAACGGGTTTGCCGGCGGCCTTTAGTTCGGCGCGCAGGCGTCGGAAGTCTTCGTAGGCCGGATGCGAGCTCAGGTTGATGTAATAGCCACGCACGCTGTCGAATGGCCAGTCGAACGCGGCGATGCGATGGTCGCCCAGGTTGCCGCGCTGCTGCTCCGGCACGAGGCCCTCGCCGCCGAACGTCCACTGGCCAAACAGCGCATTACCCTGTGCGGCGAATCGGGAGGTTCCATAGCCGCTTTCATAGGCGGCCTGGCCCAGGGCAAGCCCGGGGGGGATGACGTCGAGTTTATACAGCGCCTCCTCGATGATGCTGCGCAGCTCGTCGCGGTCGCCCGGCTGAAGCCCTTCGGCGGTTTCGCGTTTCCGGATCCGCAGCAGCACGGCCACTTCGCGCAGCCAGTCCAGTTCCGCCGCGGGCAGCGTCGCGCCATCGGCCAATGTGGCCGCCATCGAATCCAGTCGTGCGCGCCGGTCGAGCACCATGACATTGGCGTGCATGACGAGCGGCAACATCAGTCGGTAGAAGATCTCTTTCTTCTCCGGCACCGGCATTTGTTGTGCAGCGGTTCGCCAGCGCTCCGAGATCCCGGTGATCATCGCGCACGGTACGCTCAATTGCTCGCCATGTTCTTCCTCGCCCCACCAGTCTTCGGCCTTGAGCCAGTCGACGACGTCGGTGCGGCTCGCAAATACGATGACCTCCGGGCCCTGATCGTTTGCAGAGCCTCCGTCGCTTGATGAGCCAGGGTCGGTTGAAGAGCCAGGGTCTATTACGGAGCTCGAGTCGGCTTCAGGGGCCGGGTCGACTGCCGGATCGTCGTCGGGCGCTGCGCACGCCGCGATTGCCAGTGCGAGCAGCATGGCGGCTAGCGGTCTGATCAGGATACGCATCAGGGTCATGTGCTTCCGTTTGGAGAAATTCTGGGGTGGTCGATACCGTAATTTACTACAACCGATCGAGCGATCCGGCAAACCGATCGATGTCTTCATGCGAATGCGCGGTCGACAGGAAGCCGACCTCGTAAGCTGACGGCGGCAGATAGACACCGTTATCGAGCGCAGTCGCGAATAGCTTCGCGTAGCCGCGCCGGGCGTCATCGGGTATGGCTTCAGGCGATCGGATCGTGGCGTCGTCCGATCGGTTCGACGCCAGCAACCAGAACAGGGAGCCGTGGCGTTGCAGGCGCACCTCGGGTGAGTCGGACAGTCTTTCTTCCAGGTGCTGTCCCAGCGATTCCAGTCGATCGTACGCGGCACCTTCGGCCAGGATTCGGAGCGTGGTGAGTCCCGCCGTCATCGCGACCGGATTGGCGCTCAACGTGCCTGCCTGGTAGACGGGGCCGTCCGGCGCGAAACGATCCATCAGTTCGCGACGGCCGGCAATCGCGCCGACGGGAAATCCACCGCCGACGACCTTTCCCCACGTTACGAGGTCGGGCTCGATCCCTGACAGCTGTGCGTAGCCACCGAAGCCGAGGCGGAAACCGCTGATGACTTCGTCGAAGATCAGCAGCGCGCCATTCGCCCGGCAAACATGGGCGACATGCTCCAGGAACTCGGACCGTTGCGGCAGCAGGCCGTAGTTCGCCGGCACCGGCTCGATGATGACGGCCGCGATGTGTGCAGGGTGCGCAGCGAAGATTTCCGTTAATGCCGCTTCGTCGTCGAGCGGCGCGACCAGCGTGTCCCCGGCGACGGCGGCCGGCACGCCCGCGCTGTCTGCGACGGCCAGGCCGGCGAGGCCGGAACCCGCCCTGATCAGCATCGCGTCGGCGTGACCGTGGTAACAGCCGGCGAACTTCACGACCTTGTCGCGTCCGGTTGCGGCCCGCGCCAGGCGCAGGGCAGACATCACCGCCTCGGTGCCGGAGTTGACGAAACGGATGCTGTCGACGAAGTCGATACGCCCGGTAATCAGCTCGGCGAGTTGGAGTGATACTCGTTCCGCCGTACCGAAACACCAGCCCTTGTCGAGCGCCGCGACAACCGCCGCTTTGACCTCGTCATGAGCATGGCCGAGGATCAGCGGCCCGAACGACATGCAGAAGTCCACGTAG
>JBLYYV010000095.1:0-7835 GCA_048550095.1 Gammaproteobacteria bacterium | reverse complement strand
TCGAACGGCGCGAGCAAATAGGTGTCGATCAGGTAGCTTGCGCCGGCGGCGATCGTAAGGACAAACGTCGTGGCGAGCGACATGCCGAGCGCGGTTTCCACGCGCGTGCTGGCGCCGAGCAACGGGCACAGTCCGAGGAATTTAACCAGGACGAAGTTGTTGACCAGTACCGTGGCGAGGATGATCAGGAGGAGGTCAGACATTTAACGTTCCCGCCGAATACCCGGTGATTATCGCACGCGCATCCCGGGTTTGGCGCCCGCGTCCGGACTGATCAGGAAGATATCGTCGCCGCCCGGGCCGGCGGCGAGCAGCATGCCTTCGGACGTGCCAAAACGCATCTTGCGCGGCGCCAGGTTCGCGACCAGCACGACGTGACGACCAATCAGCTGTTCCGGGTCGTAGGCCGTCCGGATGCCGGCCAGCACCTGGCGGCGTTCGTCGCCCATGTCGACGGTCACGCGGATCAGCTTGTCCGCGCCATCAACCGCTTCCGCGGCGACGACCTCGGCGACACGCAGGTCGATTTCCAGGAATTGATCGATATCGATGGTCGCATCGTCTTTCGATGGCTCTGTTTCCGCAGCTTCAGCTTGCTCGCCGGCCGCGGCCCGGGTTTTTTCGATCATGTTTTCAACCGATTCTTGCTCGAGTCGCGTCAACAGTGGTTTGAATTTCAGGATCTTCTGGCCGAGCAGGGGTGTGGTCCGGCTGTCCCAGTTCAGTTCGCCGCCGTTGAGGAATTCTTCGGCCGCAGCCGTCACGGCGGGCAGCACGGGCTTCAGATACGTAGTCAGTACGCGAAACAGGTTGAGGCCCTGAGTGCAGATCAGTTGCACTCGCGGCAGCTCGCTCTCATCCTTGGCCAGTTGCCACGGCTTGTGGCTATCGATGTACTGGTTCGCACGGTCCGCCAGCTTCATGACCTGGCGCATCGCACGACCGAATTCCCGGTTCTCGAATGCAGCCGCGATGTCGTCGCCGGCTACGACAAATTCTTCATACAGGTCGGGATCTTCGAGCTGTGTCGCGAGCTGACCGTCGAAGCGTTTCGAAATGAAGCCGGCGCAGCGACTGGCGATGTTGACGTACTTGCCGACCAGGTCCGAATTCGTTCGCGCGACGAAATCCTCGAGATTCAGATCGATGTCCTCGATTCCCGGACCGAGCTTGAAGGCGTAGTAGTAACGCAAATACTCAGGGTTCAGCTCGCTGAGGTAGGTCGCCGCCGTAATACCGGTCCCGCGCCGTTTCGACATTTTCTCGCCGTTAACGGTCAGGAACCCATGCGCGAATACGCCGCTTGGCGTGCGGTAGTTGGCGCCATCGAGGACCGCCGGCCAGAACAGCGTATGGAAGTAGACGATGTCCTTGCCGATGAAGTGATACAACTCGGCGTCGCTGTCGGTTGCGAAGAACTCGTCGAACAGCTCCGGCTTGCCGATGCGGTTGGCGAAGTTGACCAGGCTCGCCATATAGCCGACCGGGGCATCGAGCCAGACGTAGAAATACTTGTCGTCCGTATTCGGGATGCGAAAGCCGAAGTAGGGCGCATCGCGAGAGATGTCCCAGTCCTGCAGCCCGTGCTCGAACCACTCGTTCAGCTTGCGGGCGATGCTCGCGTCCACGTGGCCGGACGTCCAGTCGCGCAGCATCGCATCGAATTCGCCGAGGCGGAAAAAATAATGTTCCGACTCGCGCTGGACCGGCGTCGTACCGGAGATCACGGATTTTGGGTCGATTAACTCACTCGGCGAGTAGGTGCGGCTGCAGACCTCGCAGTTATCGCCCGACTGGTCTTCTGAGCCGCAATGCGGGCAGGTGCCGCGGACGAACCGGTCGGGCAGAAACATGCCTTCCTGTTCGTCATAGGCCTGCGCGATGGTCCGCCGGTCGATCAGCCCCCTGGCATCGAGTCGCCGGAAGATCTCCTCGACCAGCTCCCGATTCTCGTCGGAGTGCGTCGTGTAGAAATTGTCGAACTCGACATGAAATGCAGACAGGTCGCGTTCGTGCTCCAGCCGGATCTGCGCGACGAGTTCCTCCGGCGTGATGCCCGCCTTGCGCGCGCTGAGCATGATCGGCGTACCGTGCGCATCGCTCGCGCACACGTAAGTGCAGTCGTTGCCCGTGAGATTCTGGAAGCGCACCCAGATGTCGGTCTGGATGTATTCCACGAGATGGCCCATGTGGATGGGGCCGCTCGCGTACGGCAACGCACTCGTGACGAGTATTTTTCGGCGCGGCGAGGTCATGCGGACTAGCGAACTTTGTCTTTGACGTCTTCGAACGACTTCTTGTCGATCGCGGCCTGGTAGGCTGCCTGCCCGGAGATTATCGCTTTGGTCATCAGTTCCTTGAGGGCCATGTCCATTGTGATCATGCCGTCCTTGCGGCCGCCCGTCATCGTGTTCTCGAGCTGGTCCAGCTTGCCCTGGCGAATGATGTTCGCCACGGCCGGTGTATTGACCATGATCTCCAGCGCGGCGACCAGGCCGGCTTCCGCCTTCTTCGGCACGAGCTGTTGCGATATGACGCCGCGCAGGGACGTCGACAGCATCGTGCGGACGTGATTCTGCTTGTCGGACGGGAATGTGTTGACGATTCTGTCGACGGTCGCGCCGGCCCCGTTGGTGTGCAACGTACCCATGACCAGGATGCCCATCTCGGCCGCCGTGACTGCAATGCTGATCGTTTCGAGATCGCGCATTTCGCCCACCAGGATTACGTCGGGATCCTCGCGCAAACCGGAGTGCAGCGCATCCGCGAAGCTGGGTGTGTGAATGCCGAGTTCGCGCTGACTGATCAGGCATTGTTTGCGCTCATGCACGAATTCGATCGGATCCTCGATCGTCAGGATATGCCCGTTCATCGTGTTGTTGATCTCGTCGATCATCGCCGCCAGCGTCGTCGACTTGCCGGAACCCGTCTTGCCGGTGACCAGGATCATGCCTTGCGTATGCCGGCACAAATTTGTGACGACCGGCGGGAGCTTCAGTTCCCGTATCGTCTTGGCCTGAGATGGAATGGCGCGCATGACGCAGCCCATTCCGCCCAGGTGCCGGAACACATTGACCCGGAACCGCGCGATGCCTTCCAGGCTGTAGGCGAAGTCGGTCGCATCATGGTCTTCGAACTGCTTGCGGGATGCGGCAGTCATGATCTGGAGAAGCGCATCCCGCGCTTCGTCCACGCCCAGCGGGTTCGAGCGCAGCGGCTGCAGCTCGCCGTACACACGGATGCGCGGCGGCTGACCGGCGATATAGTGCAGGTCAGACCCGTTCTTCGCGATCAGCTGTTTCAGGTATTCGTCGATGCTGTTCATGATGATGCGGTGCCCGCGTTAGCCCGACATGTCGAGCTTCGGCAGCATCGATGTATCCGTGACGAATTTCTGGAACAGATGCTTGTCCGTCGCAAAACGGTAAGCATCGTCGGGATCGATCAGTTTCTGGTTGATCGCCTCCATCAAACCATGATCCATCGTCTGCATGCCGAGGTCCCGACCGGTCTGCAGCTGGGCGGGAATCTGGTGAGTCTGGTCGGTCGCGATCATTTTCGAGATGGCTCGAGTCATGACCATTATCTCCAGCACCGCGCGGCGGCCGCGGCCATCCGGCGTCTTGACGAGGTTCTGCGTGATGACCGCATTCAGGCCCTGTCCCAGGAACGACTTCGTCTGTTCCCGCATCTCGCCCGGCAGCGCGTCGATCATGCGGTCGATCGTCTTCGCGGCGCCCGTCGTGTGCAGCGTGCCGAGTACCAGGTGGCCGGTTTCGGCGGCTGTCATCGCCATCGATATCGTCTCGGCGTCGCGCATCTCGCCGACGAGTATCACGTCCGGGTCCTCGCGCAGAGCGGCCCGAATACCGTCGGCGAACGAATGGAGATGCGTGCCGAGTTCGCGCTGAATGATTTGCGCGCGCTGACTCTCGTGGACGAACTCGATCGGGTCCTCGAGGCTGATGATATTGAGGTTCCGCGTGGTGTTCAGGTGATTGATCATCGCCGCGAGCGTCGTGGATTTGCCGGTACCGGTTGAGCCGGTGACCAGTACCATGCCCTGATGATGATCGCAGAGTTTGGCCAGTAAGTTCGGCAGCTGCAGGCTATCCAGGGACGGGACCTTCTGCGGGATGAACCGGAAGGTCGCGCCGATGCCGGTGGCCTTACGGAAAACGTTGACGCGAAAACGGCCGCCGTCTTCCGAGACATAAGAGAAATCGATATCGCGGCCGTTCGACAGCCGTTCCTTCTGTTTCTTCGTCAGGATCTCGTCGATATAGGTTTCTAGTTCGGTGTCCGCGAGTTCGCGGAACTTGATCGGCATCAGGTCGCCCTGCATGCGGAGCATGGGTGGCACGCCCACGGCAAGGTGCACGTCCGAGCATCCCTGCGCGAGGCCCAACTTGAGGAAAGCGTCAATTCTCGACATGAGCGGATTCTAGACGAAAAAGCGCAGCAAATCGGCATCATGCGCCGATTTGTTGAGCGGAATATCGAAGTCGGCGCGGCGCGGCGGTGGTCGCCGCCTCAAGACGTCCGGATGGATGCCGGACTAGGAAACCGCGTTCAGCGCCTCGCGGAGTTCGTCCATCGAGTCGTAACGCTTCGTCTTGTCGATTTCCATGGTTTTTTTGACGATGGCGGCGATCGCTGGCGGGATGTCCGGATTGAGTTCCTCGCACAACGGCGCTTTGCCTTGCACGTGCTGATACATGACGGACATGTGGTCGCCCTTGGTGTAGGGCGGGGTGCCGGTCAGCATTTCGTAGAACATGACGCCGAGGCTGTAGACGTCGGCGCGGAGATCCACCTTCTTGCCGAGAATCTGTTCCGGCGCCATGTATTTCGGTGAGCCGATGACGTAGCCGGTCTTGGTGAGCTGCGTGTCGCCGGAGCTCGCCGCGGCGGCCACGCCGAAGTCCACGATTTTGAGGAGGCCTTCCTCGTCGATCAGGATGTTTGCCGGTTTGAGGTCGCGGTGCACGATGCCGACCTGGTGCGCCACGGCCATGCCGGTGGCGATGTCGATGCTCCAGCCGACAGCCTTGTTGGTCGGCATCGGTTTTTCTCGCGCGATTTCGGCGCCGAGCGTGTGCGACGGGAAGTACTCCATCGAAATGGCGTAATTTCCACCCAGGCTAACAAAGTCGTAAATTCGAATGACGTTTTTGTGCGTAATTTTGCGCGAGTACCGCAGCTCGTGGACGAAACGCTGCATCATTTCTTCGTCCTGGCTGACGTTCGCGTTCAGGAACTTCAGGATCAGTCGTTCGGCGACGACAATGTCCTCGACGAGCAGCACGGTGCCGAACGCGCCCTTGCCGATCTTTTCTATGAACTTGTAGCGGCCCTCGATGATGTCACCGGTGCGCAGCTTGGTGATGTCGAGGTGCGGACCCTGCGCGAGTTCCTCTACGACCTGGCTGATATCGGCGGACTCGATCAGCAGTGTATGCGCGGGTTCGGCCATGCGTTCGGCGATTTCCCCGGCTTCCTTGCTCGTCGTCGAGAAGCGGTTGTCGATTCGCACGACGGCATCCGCGGCGATACGCGCGATGGTTTCGTCCACGCCGGTCGTCAGCGGCTGGATCTTGGCCCGGATCGTCGTTGCCGACTGGCCGTCGGCGAGCTTCGCCAGTGCGTTCACGGCTTCGACGCGAATTTCCTTCTCGCCTCTATCCAGCATCGGCAGGATCTTGGCGGCGACATCAGCGCTGCCGATCCGGCCCAGCGCGCGAATCGCCGCCGGAACGGATTTCGCGTCGCCGCCGAGCATATTCACGAGCGCCGGGACCGCCTGCGTATCGCCGATCTCGCCCAGTGCATCGGCGGCGCGCTCCCGGACCCACCAGTCGTCGTCCTGCACGGCCTCCATCAGGTGCCGAACGGCCTTCTCGTCCTTGGTCTGGTTCAGGATCTCGATCGCCGAGCGGCGCACGTTTTCATTATCGTCGCGGATCAGTTCGAGCACCGCGTTCATGACCTTGGGGCCGCCGATCGCCGCGAGCGCGTCGGATGCTCGCGAACGCACCCACCAGTCCTCGTCTTCGATCGCGGTCAGCAGGTGGCGGATCGTCGACGGATCGGCGATCTCGTTCAATACTTCGACGGCCGAGCGGCGCGCGTACTCGGACTCATCTTTCAGGACCTCGACGAGGTGATTCATCGTTTTTGGGTCGCGCATTCTGACCAGCAGGTCCACGGCCTTGTTCTGGACCTCCATATCTACGTCGGTCAGCAACTTGCAGACCTTGGCGACGTTATATTCGGCATCCATCCGGCCCATCGCCGTCAGCGCGGCTTGTCGAACGGCCTTATGCGGGTCGCTGAGCTGGTTTTCGATCGCGTGGGCGACGTCGGGGCGATTGAATTGCGACAAAACATCGATGATATGAATTCGGACCGCCGTGTCCTTGCCCTCGATGCGAGACAGCAGCTCGGGTACCGAAGCGTCTGTCGCCATTTCATTGATGATCTTGAACAGCGCGGCTTTGTCGCGCGGCTCCAGGTCATATGCCCGGCGGAGCAGGGCGCCGATATTGAGCCGCGCTTTTTTCGCTCGCAGCACATCGATGACGGCGGGTTTCGAGACGCCTTCGTCCCCGAGCAGGTCGATCAGGCGGTTGGCGTTGTATCCGGACGAATTGGCCAGGGCCCAGGCGACGCCGGATACGCAGCGCTGATCGTCATGGCCGAGGCCGGCCGCGAATTGACGGAAAGTATCGTCGTTCAGATTGGCGCAGAGCGTGTCGACGAGGACGCCGGTCTGCGCCTTGTCCGCCGTCCCCAAGGCGTCAATTACGGGAGAAATCGCTCCACCGCCGAGCTTCCGCAAGCTTTCCGCGGCTTTTTTTGCGGCCGGTGCGTCAATGTCGTTCTCGCCCAGAAACTGTGCGATCGACCGCTCCGCCCGCATTGAACTGAGAAATTTCATTCAGCGCGCAACTCAACAACACAACAAACGGCAGGCGACGCATTCGTCGCGCCGCGCTCGCTTATCCCAACATCCGTAGGCCTGATCCCTCGATCAACGCTCGTCGATATTATGCCATATGCGCCGAGTTTGCCCGGCTTCGGGCTTGAGGAGCCTGCGGATTCTTAAGGTAGAATGTCGCGCTTTACCCGGTCTGCATACTGTTAAACGCGTCACGGTTCATGGCATGGACCGGCGACGATCACTGGCATTGTTCATCCATCGTGCGCGAACGCCATAAAGCGGGTCTGATCGAGCTGAGTCTCGACGTCACTGCGTGGGGACGAGGCGGTGGCTGCAGACCAATAATTGACTGAAATTCGGGGAGAATCGTCGTGAGCATCAAGTCCGATCGCTGGATTCGGAGAATGGTCGAAGAACAGCAAATGATCGAGCCGTTCGAGTCTGGGCAGGTGAGGTCGAACGAGGCCGGGCGGATCGTGTCGTACGGCACGTCGAGCTACGGCTACGACGTGCGCTGTGCGGCAGACTTCAAGGTCTTTACGAACATCAATTCGGCCATCGTCGATCCGAAGGAATTTGACGAAAACAGCTTCGTCGACAAGGATTGCGACGTCTGCATTATTCCGCCGAATTCATTCGCCCTCGCGCGCACGGTCGAGTACTTCAGGATCCCGCGCAACGTCCTGACCGTCTGCCTGGGCAAGTCGACCTATGCTCGCTGCGGCATCATCGTCAACGTGACGCCGCTGGAGCCCGAGTGGGAGGGCCACGTGACGCTCGAGTTCTCCAATACGACACCGCTGCCGGCGAAGATCTATGCCAACGAAGGTGTCGCGCAGATGCTGTTCTTCGAGTCGGACGAGGTGTGCGAGACGTCCTACAAGGACCGGGC
>JBLYYV010000094.1:0-4312 GCA_048550095.1 Gammaproteobacteria bacterium | reverse complement strand
TTTCCTCATCGGTCAGAGGGCCGGCGTTCCGTTCGACGACCGCGCGCAATACCTGCGCCTCGCGCTCGGGCCTGAAGAAATCGACGGCGCTGGCGTCCCCGCCCTTGGCGATCGCCACCGGTTGCGCGAAACGCGCGCGGTCGTTGATCAAGCCCTGGATCTGCTCGTCGACCGTATCGATTTCACGGCGCAGCGCCGCGAGATCCGGTTCGGAATTCGGTGTCGTCTTGTTGTCCGCCATCGCTCGTTCCTCGCAGTCGCCGCGCTTCGCGCGGAGGCGTTACGCGTCTTCCGGGCGCCCCAGGTCGCGAACGTTCAGCACGCCCTCGATCCCGCGCAGCCGGTCCAGCGTGTCTTCGGTCACGTCGCCGTTCAGGTCGACGATCGTGTACGCCAGATCGCCACGCGACTTGTTCAACAGGTCCTCGATGTTGAGGCCGGCATCCGCCAGCACCGTCGAGATCTGACCGACCATATTCGGCACATTGGCGTTCGCCAGGGTCAGCCGATGCGCATCCATGCGCGGCATGTCGACCTCCGGATAGTTGACCGAATGCCGGATCACGCCGTGCTCGAGATAGTTGCGCAGGTTGTCCGCAACCATCACGGCACAATTGGATTCTGCCTCATGGGTCGAAGCACCGAGATGCGGCAAACCGATGACCTTGTCGTTCCCCATCAGTTCACGACTCGGGAAGTCGGTCACGTAGTTTGATAGCTTGCCCTCGTTCAGTGCCGCAAGTACCGCTTTGTTGTCGACGATTCCGCCCCGAGAAAAATTCAGGATCACAGAGCCGTTCGGCATCAGGCCGAGACGCTCGGCATTGATCAGGTTCTTCGTTGCATCGACCAGCGGGATATGCATGGTCAGCATGTCACAACGACCGACGAGGTCGTCCAGACTGCGGGCCTGCTCGACGCCAGACGACAGCTCCCAGGCGCGCTGCACCGTCATCTGCGGATCGAAACCGATGACCCGCATGCCGAGCGAAAGCGCCGTGTTCGCGACTTGCACGCCGATTGCACCCAGCCCCAGCACCCCGAGCGTGCGGCTCGGTAACTCATAGCCGACGAACTGCTTCTTGCCGGCCTCGACCTTTTTGTTGAGGTCAGCGCCCTCACCTTCGAGCCCGTTCACATAACCCCAGCCAGCGCAAAGATTGCGAGCGGCAAGCAACAGGCCGGCGATGACGAGTTCCTTGACCGCGTTCGCATTCGCGCCCGGCGCATTGAATACCGGAATACCGCGATGAGCCAAGGCATCCACCGGAATATTGTTGACGCCGGCGCCCGCTCGCGCGACTGCCAGCACCGAATCGGGGATATCCATGTCGTGCATGTTGAAAGAACGCAGCATGATCGCATCCGGATGCTGAATCTCGGAGGCGACCTCGTAGCTGTCCCGTGGCAGCCGGTCGAGTCCTTCGACCGAGATATTGTTCAGCGTGAGAATCTTGTACATGATTTTTATCCGTGAATTATTCCGTCGCCCAATGCGCAATCAGGCATTGTCGCTTTCGAACGCGGCCATGAAGTCAACCAGCGCCTGTACGCCGTCGACCGGCATGGCATTGTAGATGCTTGCACGCATCCCCCCAACCGAACGATGTCCTTTCAGGTTCATGAGTCCGGCAGCCTCGGCCTGAGCGAGAAATTCGCCATCCAGCTCGGGCTTGGCCAGCGTGAACGGCACGTTCATCCAGGATCGGTACGGCTTTGCCACCGGGTTCGCGTAGAACGGCGACGCATCGATTGCGCCATAGAGCAGATCCGCCTTCGCCTGGTTCTGCTCCGCCATCGCGGCGACACCGCCCTGTGCCTTGACCCACTTGAATACGAGCCCGGCGAGATACCAGGCGAACGTTGGCGGCGTATTAAGCATCGAGCCGCCGTCGGCATGCGACTTGTAGCGCATGATGTTGGGTACTTCGTCAGACGCACGATCCAGCAGGTCACGCCGCATGATGACGATCGTCAGGCCCGCCGGCCCGATATTTTTCTGCGCACCGGCATAGATTGCGCCGAACCTGCTGACGTCAATCGGCCGCGACAGGATCGTCGATGACATGTCCGCGATGATCGGCACGGAGCCCGTATTCGGCGGCTCCGCAATCTCCACGCCACCAATCGTCTCGTTCGGCGTGTAGTGAAAATAAGCGGCGGACGGATCGAGGTTCCAGGTGTTCGCGGCGGGCACATCCGTGTAACTCGTATCTGCCCCGTCGGCGACGATATTGACGTTGCGCAAGATACTCGCTTCCTTCGCCGCCTTCTTGGACCAGCTGCCCGTCAGCAGGTAATCGACCGTGTCGCCAGGTTGCGACAGGTTCGTCGGCAGCAGCGCGAATTGCATCGTTGCGCCGCCCTGCAGGAACATGACGGCATAGTCGTCAGACACACCCAGCAGCTCGCGCAGATCGGCCTCGGCCTGTTCCGCAACGGCGAGGAACGCCTTGCTGCGGTGGCTAATCTCCATCACGGACATACCCGAGCCCTGCCAGTCCGGCAGTTCGGCTTTCGCCTGCTCGAGAACTTCCAGCGGCAATGCGGCCGGGCCCGCACTGAAATTAATCACTCGTGACATGTCTTTTTCCTGTGAAATCGAGCCCGCCCTGTCGCCCGGAATACGTCCGGCACAGAACGCGCAATACCCATCCAATCGAATCCGTTAGTCGTCAGCCTCGTCCTGCATCGAGACGATGCGATCGAGGCCGACGAGCCGCTCCTCTGAGGAGAGGCGAATCAAGCGTACGCCCTGCGTATTACGACTTTGCACCGAGATTTCATCGACCGGCGTTCGCACGAGCGTGCCGCCATTGCTGATGAGCATAACCTCGTCATCGTCATTTACCTTGACCGCGCCGACCATACTGCCGTTGCGCGCGCTGGTCTGAATTGCGATGACGCCCTGACCGCCCCGACCATGCACCGGGAAATCTTCAAGCGGCGTGCGCTTGCCGAAGCCGTTCTCCGTCGCCGTCAGGACGTTCCCGTGATTCGCGTCCGGCTCCACGATCAGCAGGGCGATCAGCTCCTGGTCCGTCAGCAGCTTGATGCCGCGCACGCCAGCCGCAGTTCGCCCCATCGGACGCACCTTGTCCTCATGGAACCGCGCGGCCTTGCCGGAACTCGCGAACAAGACGATGTCGCAGTCACCATTCGTCATTGCCACGTCGACGAGCCGGTCGTCGTTGCGCAGGTCGACGGCGATAATGCCGCTCGCACGCGGGCGCGAGAACGATTCGAGGCTGGTCTTTTTGACGGTGCCGCTGCTCGTCGCCATGAATACGAAGTTATCGGCGCTGAACTCGCGAATCGGCAGAACCGCGTTGACGCGCTCGTCGGGATCCAGCGGCAGCAGGTTCACCATCGGGCGACCCCGCGCCCCGCGGCTCGCGCGCGGCACCTGGTATACCTTGAGCCAGTAAACCTTGCCGCGACTCGTGAAGCACAGCAGCGTGTCATGGCTGTTGGCCACGAACAGCTTGTCGATGAAATCCTCGCCTTTGACCTTCGCCGCGGCGCGACCGCGACCGCCCCGTCGCTGCGCCTGGTAGCTATCGAGGCCCTGGGACTTGGCATAGCCGCCATGGGAAATCGTCACGACGACGTCTTCTTCCGGGATCAGGTCCTCGATCGTCAGCTCGTCCTCGAGCTCGATGATCTCGGTACGGCGCTCGTCGCCATAGCGCTCGCGAATCTCGGCGAGTTCTTCCCGAATCACTTCCATGAGCTTGTCGGGGTCGTCGAGAATATCAGTAAATTCTTTAATTCTTACCAATATCTCTTTGTATTCATTAATTATTTTTTCTTGCTCGAGACCGGTCAAGCGGTTCAGGCGCAAGTCGAGGATGGCCTGAGCCTGCACCGCCGACAGATAGTAGCCGTCGTCAGCGATGCCGAATTCACCCTCCAGCGCCTCCGGCCGGGTGCTGACATCGCCGGCACGGGCGAGCATGTCTGTGACGGCGCCAGGCGACCAGGGTCGTGCGATCAGCGCTTCACGGGCATCCGCCGGTGACGGCGACTTCTTGATCAGCTCGATCACTTCATCGATGTTGGCCAGCGCAACGGCTTGCCCTTCGAGGACGTGGGCTCGGTCGCGGGCCTTGCGCAAGTCGAAAATCGTGCGCCGGGTGACAACCTCGCGGCGGTGCTTGACGAACGCGTCGAGGATCTCTTTCAGATTCAGCAGGCGCGGCTGGCCGTCGCGCAGCGCGACAATATTTATGCCGATCACGCTCTCGAGCTGCGTCTGCTTATTCTGTTTGTTCAGGACGACATCTGTGTTCTCGCCGCGGCGGAGCTCGAT
>JBLYYV010000093.1:0-4060 GCA_048550095.1 Gammaproteobacteria bacterium | reverse complement strand
GCGCTCGGCAGCTGGTGGGCTTACTACGAGCTGGGCTGGGGCGGCTGGTGGTTCTGGGATCCGGTCGAAAATGCGTCGTTCATGCCGTGGCTGGTCGGCACGGCTCTGATTCATTCTCTGGCGGTGACCGAGAAACGCGGTCTGTTCAAGGGTACGACGCTGTTGCTCGCGATCAGTGCGTTCTCTCTCAGCCTGCTCGGCACCTTCCTCGTGCGATCGGGCGTCCTCGTATCCGTGCATGCTTTCGCGACTGACCCGACGCGCGGCGTATTCATCCTCGCATTACTTGCCGTTTTCATCGGCGGCGCCCTGACGCTTTACGCGTGGCGCGCTCCCGGCCTCGACCAGTCCGTGGGTTTCAAGCCGTTCTCGCGCGAGACCTTCCTGATGCTCAACAACATTCTGTTGTGTATCGCCGCATTCCTGATCCTGCTCGGCACGCTATATCCGCTGATTCTCGACGCAATGAACGTCGGCAAGATTTCGGTCGGAAAACCCTATTTCGATACCGTGTTCCTCGTTCCGATGCTGCCGCTGGTGTTCGCCGTCGGCGTCGGCATGCACGTCGCATGGCGCAGCGACAACGCGAAGCGGGTCGGTCGCCGCCTGTTATCGGTTGCCGCCGTCGCACTCGTCGCCGGCATTGTCGTCAGTCTCGTCGCGTGGGACGGTGCCACGGCGTTATCGGTGATCGGTATGGTCGCCGGAGGCTGGATCCTGCTGTCATCTTTGCAGGTCCCCGTCATGAAATTGTTTGGCAAAGGCCCGCGCCTGACGCCCGCCATGGTTGGGATGCAGCTCGCGCATGCGGGCGTTGGATTGTTCGTCATGGGCGTAACCGCGACGAATTCCTTTGGCGTCGCGAGCGATCACCGCATCATGGTCGGGGAGACCATCCAGGTTGCGGGCTATGACGTGCGTCTCGATGGCTTGCAGGAAGCACAGGGTCCGAACTACGCGGCGCTGCGTGGGGATGTCGATATCTCCCGCGACGGCAAGCATGTCGCTCAGCTCTTTCCGGAAAAGAGAATCTACCGGGTCCAGAAATCGCCGATGACAGAGGCGAGCATCGACGATCGTTGGTCTCGTCACGTCTTTGTCGCGCTCGGCGATAATCTCGGCGAGGGCGCCTGGAGTATTCGCGTGCAGTACAAGCCGCTGATTCGTCTGATCTGGTTTGGTTGCCTCGTCATGGCGCTCGGCGGCGCGATTGCGATTAGCGATCGCCGCTATCGGCAGCGGTCCCGGGAGACCGTCGAGGGCGCCGACGATTCCAGTGCAGTACCGGCGAGCTAAACTGCGTCGACAAGGCTCATGACTCGCTACCTTATTCCCATCGTTATATTCGGTTTGCTCGTCGTGGTCTTCACGATAGGCCTCGACCGTGATCCGTCGTTCGTGCCGTCGCCGCTGATCGGCAAGACGGCGCCCGCATTCGAATTGCCGCTGCTCAATGATCCGGAGACGCTGGTCACAGATACCGAATTGCGCGGGCAGGTCTGGGTACTGAATGTCTGGGCAACATGGTGCGTCGGTTGTCGCCAGGAGCACGACACACTGAATCGCATTGCGTCGCTGGGCACGGTGCCCATCGTCGGCCTGAACTGGAAGGATGATGAAGCGCTCGCAAAGGAGTGGCTCGAGAAACTCGGCGATCCCTACGTCGCGACGGGTTTTGATGGCGAAGGGCGCGTCGCGATCGACTGGGGCGTCTACGGTGCGCCCGAAACCTTCCTGATCGACGGTAACGGCACCGTGCTGTATCGACACATCAGCCCGATGACGATGGAAACCTGGCAGACAGAATTCGTTCCCCGCATTCGTGAAGCGCAGGGATCATCATGAGTATTCGTTTAGCCGCAGTTTACGTCGTCTTCGCTTGTCTGTTGCCCGTGCTGACTTTCGGTATCGAGATCGACGAAGAATTCGACGACCCCGCGAAAACCGAGCTCTACGAACGCCTGAACGAGGAGGTGCGTTGCCTCGTTTGCCAGAACCAGACCATTGGCGATTCCAACGCGCCGCTGGCCGCGGATCTGCGCCGGGAAGTGCGCGAGCAGGTTGACGCCGGTATGTCCGAGGCCGAGATCAAGACTTTTCTAACGGATCGCTACGGCGACTTCGTCCTTTACAAGCCACGCTACGACGGGCCCGCTTTGCTGTTGTGGGTCGCTCCCGGCGTCATGCTGCTCGTCGGCTTGTTGATGCTGGTCCGAAGTCTGCGCCGGCGGGCGAACCTGGATCTGTCAGACGCGACTGAGAGCGATAGCTGAGGCCTCACCCATGTCATCCTCGATTATCGTTTTCAGCATGTTCGGCATCTTTCTGTGCGCATGCGCGCTGGCACTGGTCGTTGTGCCGCTGTTCCGCAAACGTGAGGGTCAGCAGAATGCGCCCGCGGCGGCGATCGTCACAGCCGTGACGCTGCCGGTGGTCGCGTTCATGTTCTATGTGACCGTCAGCAACTTCGACTGGACGGCGCCGCAACGGCAGGCTGCGCCGCAAGCATCGTCAGCGGGGGAGGCGACGAGTTTGCCGGATGCGGTCAAGTCGCTCGAAGCCCGCCTGGCTGAGTCGCCCGAGGACGTCGGCGGCTGGCTGCTGTTGGGTCGCACCTACATGCAGCTGCAACGACTGCCGGATGCGCGGCGCGCTTTTGCGGCGGCGTATCAGCTCGAGCCGTCCAACGATGCGAAGCTGGCGCTCGCCGAGATCGACATCATCCAGGACCGCGCCAACCTGGGCGGACAGGCGGGTCTCGCCGTCGAGCAGGTGCTCGCCGAGGAGCCCGACAATCAGAAGGCACTGTTCTACGGCGGCATGGCGGCGATGCTGCGCGGAGAAAACGAATTGGTCATGACGCGTTGGCAGAAACTGCTGGCGATGTCTCCGCCGGAACCGATTCGCGACATCCTCGAAGAGCAACTCGAGCAGCTCGACGGAGCTGCCCCGGTCGCAGAGCCGCTGGCACCTGTCGGCGATGGCATCGCCGTCAGCGTCGCCATCGCCGACGAGCTACGCGACCAGGTCGGCGCCAACGCCGTGTTGTTCCTGCTCGCACGCCAACCCAACGTACCTGGTCCACCGATCGCTGCCGTGCGCGCGTCCGCGCGTGAACTGCCGACATCGCTGCGAATTTCGGATGACAACGCGATGGTCGCCGGTCGCACGCTCTCCGACCTGCAAGAGGTCGAGCTCGTCGCGCGGGTGTCCAACGGCGGCGGACCGATCGCCGCGAGCGGTGACCTGTTCGGCGAAGTCATCTGGAACGCCGCGGACACATCAAACGCATCCGTCGATATTGTGATCGATCAGATCGTCGAGTAAGTCGGTGCCCGCAGCCGACGCCCAATTGTTGGCCGACATTGCGGCGCTGGTTCGTCTGCCTTCGATCAGTAGCTTCACCCCGGAACTCGACATGTCGAACCGGCCGGTCATCGACTGGCTGGCTGAGCGGCTGGAGGAACGTGGTTTCCACATCGCGATACAGAACGTACCCGGGACACCCGGCAAAGCCAACCTGATCGCCACGCTCGGCCGGGGCGACGGCGGGCTCGTTCTGTCCGGCCACACCGACACGGTGCCGTTCGATGACGGCAAATGGACCAGCGATCCGTTTGTGGCGGCCGAGAGGGAAGGGCGCCTGTACGGACTTGGCACCGCCGACATGAAGTCGTTTTTCGCGCTGGTGCTCGCAGCCACGGCAGACCTGAGCGCCGATGCTCTGCGAGCTCCTCTGATCGTGCTCGCCACCGCCGACGAGGAAACGAGCATGTCGGGGGCGAGGGCACTGACCAGGGAAAGCGGGATCCGCGCGACGAACGCGGTCATCGGCGAGCCGACGGACTTTCGGCCGGTGCGCATGCACAAAGGCATCTTCATGGAGCGGATTTGTGTCGAGGGCCGCAGCGGTCATTCCGGAGACCCGGGGCAGGGGCTCAGTGCGCTCGAGGGCATGCATCATGTCATTCACGAACTACTCGCCTTGCGCTCGGAGTTGCAGGCGGAGGCGCGCAACCAGGCATTCCCCGTGCCCGTCGCGACACTAAATCTCGGGCGC
>JBLYYV010000092.1:0-3247 GCA_048550095.1 Gammaproteobacteria bacterium | reverse complement strand
TGGGTCGGGACCTCGATCGTCAGGGCGTTTACCCCCCCATCCAGGTACTACCGAGTCTGTCCAGGCTGATGGATTTCGGTATCGGCAAGGGCTTCACGCATCCCGATCACCCGGCACTCGCGCAGCAACTCTTCGCCGCCTACGCGAAGGCCATACGGGTGCGCGTTCTGGAGAGCGTGATGGGCGAAGAAGGCCTGACTGTGATCGACCGGAACTATCTGACATTCGCCGCTGAATTCGAGCAGCGGCTCGTGCGACAGGACACGGGCAGGACGCTCGAAGAAAGCATGGATATCGGCTGGAGCGTATTACGCAGCCTGCCGGCGAGCGAACTGACACGGCTCAAGGCAACGCAAATAGAGAAATACATAGAGGGCGACGAGCGTGCCTGAACTGACGCCGACCCGTACGACGTACCTCGAGATTCAGGACGAGCTCCGACAGCTGGGCGAAGGTTATCGCTTCCTCGACGAAAAGAGCGTGCTGCTCGCACAGGAAATCCTGCGTCAGTTGACGTCCTATGAGATGAACATGGAAAACTTGCGCACCGCGACCGACCGTGCGCTCGACGCATTGGCCGCGACCGCAGCCCGTCACGGCCTCGACGGGACGGAAGCTCATCCCGCCGCCAACCTGGCCGACGCGCAGCCGGAGCTGGCACGAATCAGGTTTCTGGGCCTCGAAATAATGAATTCTTCCTGGCCTGAGCAACAGACGGAACCGCGCTTCGCGGCCGTCGATCCCTCACCGGAAGCCGAGGCCTGCCGAGACGCGTTCACGCGCCTGCTCGAACTGCATTTCGCGCAGGCTCTGATTGGGGCCAACCTGCTGCGCCTGCGCGATGAGTATGTCCGCACCGAACGGCGCGCACGCGCGCTCGATCAACTGATCATGCCCGAGATGAGACAAACGCTGAAACAGATCGACGATCAGCTGGAGAGCGTCGACCAGGAGGAAGCCTCGCGGGTTCGTTATGCAGCAAATCTCGTCGCGCAACGCGAGCACTCGTAGCGCGGGCTGCATCGTCGACCAGCGGCGTGGCGTCTCCGCAATGTTCCGCAAACACGAACGCAAGCGTCACTGCAAAGCCGGCAACACTTTCTCGCCAATCATCCGGATCGAATCTTCCGGGTCGTCCTGCAGCCCGAGCGACAACTCGGTGAACCCGGCGTCCTTGTATTGCTTCAGCCGCTCGATGTGCCGCTCGAGATCCTCCGGACCGCCGGAACACGTCAGGCCCTCGACGAGTTTGTCGACGATGACCGGATCGACCCCCTCGATATCGCCGGTGCGCGCGCGAAACGCACTCAGGAACGGCCAGATGTTGGCGCGCACGGTCTTGACGTCGTCCTCATTGAGATAGGGCTCGATCCACTGCGGCTCGAGCCAGCCGCGGATGATCAGCTCGCGACGCGCCTCCCACAGCGAGGCTTCGCGGTCTTCCTTGATGTGCCAGGAAAGAAAGTTATTCACGTGGAAACCATCGGCTTTCCCCGACTCGGCCAGCGCCGCATCGAGTTCCGGCTTGGCCCAGCCGAACATCTCCGGCTGCACGTCACTCATCATGACGCCGTCGGCGGCACCGACGGCCATCCTCAGCATCTTCGGCCCGTTCGCGCCCGCATAGATCCGCGGCGGCGCCTGCGTCTTCCAATGCGTCACGAACGCCTGCGCGCTGTAGACGTCGCCGTCGTAATTAACGGCATCTTCGCCGTTGCACGCCGAGCGAATCATCTCCAGCGCCTCCCGCGCGCCGGTAATGCGCTTGCCGGGATCCATCTTCATGACGCCGGGCCACTCGCCGCCGGCGCCGATCACGACGCTCGCCCGCCCGCCGCAGTATTCGTTCAGCGTCAGCACCGAATTGGCGATCTTGAGCGGGTGCATCTCGTACGGCGAGATGATGCACAGCCCGACCCGGATTGAACTCGACGCCAGGGCCAGCGGCACGGCGGTCATGAACGCATCCGGTGCCCGCGCATAGTTCTGCACCCAGATTCCGTTGATGCCGCAAGCCTCGGCCAGCAGGCCAATCTCCTTGAAGCGCTCGGCGCCCACCTTGGATTCGATGAAGATGTCGATTTTCATTTCCCTTTCCCTCGCTAGCCCATCGCCGGAACCACCCACTCTCCAATATTACGAATCGCATCGGCTGGGTCATCGTGCAGCCGCAGCGCCAGTTCGTCGAGTCCCGCGTCTTTGAATTCCTGCATCCTCGCGACATGTCGATCCATCTCGCCCAGATCGCCGGCGGACGAGATCCCATGCACCAGTTCCTCGATGATTCGCTCGGGCACGCCCTTGATGTCTCCGGAACGATCGCGATATGCCCCGAAGAACGCGGGCAGGTGGGACCACACGATCTGGCAATCTTCCTCGCTCAGGATGGGTCCGATGTGGTCCTTGCCCAGCATGCTGCGAATAATCAGTTCCCGCCGCGCCTCACGCATCGAAGCCTCCCGGTCAGCCTTGACGTGCCAGGCCCAGAAATTGCTGACGCGCAATGGCCCGGCGGATTTCGGCCGCCCGGGCAATTCCTCGCGCACGTAACCCACTGATTCGGCCGCCACCGACGGTACGGCGTCGCTCAGCACGATGCCATCCGCGCGGGTCGTACTCATGCGAATCATTTGCTCGCGTCCGGCGCCCGTGTATATAAGAGGCGGCTCGTCGTGCGCCCAACCGGCCGCGAAGCGCGTGACCTTGAACATGTCGCCGCGGTACCCGGAAAGATCATGCTTGCCGCACGCAGCCGTCAGTATCTCGGTCGCCTCACGCACGGCCCTGACCCGCCGTTCGACCGGCACGTCCATCACCGCGTTCCACTCCCCGCCGCCGCCGACGCATAGCGTTGCGCGCCCGCCGCCAAATTCATTCAGCGTCAACAGCGAGTTCGCCATCTTCAGCGGATGCATCTCCCACGGGCTGATGACCATGACGCCGAGCCCGATCCGCTCCGACGCCAACGCGAGCGGCACGAGGCTCATGAACGCATCGCGCGCCTGGGCATAGTTCTGGGCCCAGACCCGATTAATGCCGACACTCTCCGCCAGCAAGCCGAGCTCTTTAATCTGGTCCGGCGTAACATCCGGCTCAAGAATAATGTCGATCTTCAACGCGGGCTCTCCTCGTAGAAACTGAAGGCAACCGGGATCGAGGCGAGGAAGGCGGGACGTTTTGCCGAGACCGTGGGCGGCAGGGATGCCGCCCCCGAGCCTACAGGGATGTATTCACGGCGTGTCTCGGG
>JBLYYV010000091.1:0-8598 GCA_048550095.1 Gammaproteobacteria bacterium | reverse complement strand
GGATATGCAGCTCGAGTTGGCGGGCGAGTATTTGCTGATGGCCGCCATGCTGGCTGAGATCAAGTCGCGGATGCTATTGCCGCGCAGTGACGAAGTGATCGAAGACGAAGATGACCCGCGCGCCGAACTGGTCCGGCGTCTGCAGGAGTACGAGCGATACAAGCAGGCGGCCGAGGATATCAACGAGTTGCCGCGCATGGAGCGGGACGTGCACCAGGCCTCGGCGGGCGTGGTCGCGGTCAAGCGTGAAGTCAAACCGCCCGATGTCACGATGCAGGATCTGCTGCTGGCATTCAAAGATGTGCTGTCCCGCGCCGAGATGTTTGCGCACCACCACATTCAACGTGAAGCATTGTCGACCCGTCAGCGCATGTCGGAAATTCTGAGTCGCATCGGCGATTCGAATTTCACGGAGTTCGCGGACCTGTTCGATCCGCAGGAAGGCAGGATGGGAATCGCCGTCACCTTCATTGCCCTGTTGGAGTTGCTCCGTGAACAGGTTATCGAGCTCGTGCAGGCCGAACCATTTTCGCCGATACATGTGCGTGCGGCCACCGCTGCCAGCGACACCGATACCGTCGAAGACGAAGAAGATACGCCGGTGGAACAGCCCGCGCCCGAATCCCAGATTACTGATTAGCATGCCAACCACGGATACAGCAGATGGATAGTACGCAGCTCAAATATGTCGTTGAAGCCGCTTTGCTGGCGGCCGGGAAACCGCTGAACCTGGACAAGCTCCAGTCGCTGTTTTCGGATAAGGAGCCACCGGCGCGTCAGGATATCCGCGCGGCAATCATGGAGTTGCAGTCCGATTACGCTGAGCGCGGACTCGAAGTCGCCGAAGTGAGCAGCGGTTTTCGGGTCCAGATTCGAACCGCGATGACGCACCAGCTCGAAAAGCTCTGGGAAGAACGGCCGCCGCGTTATTCGCGCGCATTGCTCGAGACAATGTCGATCATTGCTTACCGCCAGCCCGTCACGCGCGGCGAGATCGAAGACATTCGTGGCGTCGCGGTCAGCACGAATATCGTGCGCACGCTGCTCGAACGAAACTGGATCAAGGTCGTCGGCCATCGCGACGTGCCAGGAAAGCCGGCGATGTTCGGAACGACCAGGGAATTCCTCGACTACTTCGGTCTGAAGAAGCTCGACGATTTACCACCATTATCTGAGCTGAAAGATTTCGAGAACCTGAATGTGCAGCTCGATCTTTCCGAGGGCGAAATACCGCCGGTCGCGGCGGCAGACTCGAACGAAGACGCCGAGGCGGGCGCGTCTGAGGATGAGGCCGCAAAATTTGCGCCCGAAGCATCAGCTGATGACATGCCCCCGGACACCGCCGAAGCCGACAACGTCGCCTCGCTGGACGAGGCCCGCGCCGCGGCTCAAGCAGGCGATGACAGCGCGGCAGACGATGCAGAAGAGGCGCTCGAATCCGAGAACGAATCGGCGACCGTTTTGCCGCTGAAGCAACCCTGATACCCGCGAAGATCCATTCGTGCCAGAGCGCCTGCAGAAATGGCTTGCCGGCCAGGGCCTCGGCTCGCGGCGTCAGATGGAGCGGTGGATCGCCGAAGGTCGCATCACGATCGACGGGGAAGTCGCCACGCTCGGCACCAAGGTTAGCGGTCAAGAACGCATCACCGTCGACGGACGTCCCTTGCGTTCACCGCGCAAGCCATCGCGTCCCAAGGTCCTGCTATATCACAAGCCCGCGGGGGAGATCTGCACCCGCGCGGATCCGGAAGGGCGGCCGACCGTGTTCGAGCAGCTACCGCGGCTGGCAAACGGGCGCTGGATCGGCGTCGGGCGCCTGGATTTCCACACCTCGGGCTTGCTGTTGCTGACCACGGACGGCCAACTCGCGAATGCTTTGATGCATCCGTCGGCGGAATTGCAGCGGCACTATTCGGTGCGGGTGCTCGGGGAAGTGTCGCCGCAACAGCTGACGAAACTGCGGCAGGGCGTCCGGCTCGATGACGGCGATGCGAAGTTCGACGAAGTCGAGTACACGGGCGGCGAGGGCAGCAATCGCTGGTATCGGGTCGTTGTGTCCGAGGGCCGCAACCGCGTCGTGCGGCGGCTCTGGGAGGCCGTCGGTCACCGCGTGAGCCGCTTGATTCGCACGCGCTTCGGTCCGGTCAGGTTGCCCCGCAGCCTGTCGACCGGCAAGTTTCGTTACGCAACTCCGGCGGAGTTCGAGGCGCTGTATGAAGCAGCGCGCCTGGAGTTGCCGGAGGCGACGTAATACAGCGCCTATTGCGCGTCGATGCTCTGACCGCTGACGCCATGGCTGTCCGGGCCGAGCAAATATAAATAAGGTGCCAGAATTCCTTCCGGCGTCTTCAACGTCAGGGGATCCTCGCCGGGGAACGCGGCCGCGCGCATCGACGTGCGGGTGCCGCCAGGGTTGATGCAGTTGGCGCGCAGGTTCGGATACTGCTCGATTTCATCCGCGAGCACCTGCGATAGTCCTTCGATGCCGAATTTCGACACGGCGTATGCGCCCCAGTAAGCGCGGCCTTTCCGGCCGACGCCGCTCGAGGTGAAGACGATGGACGCATCATCGGACTTTTTCATCAGCGGCAGCATGACCTGGGTCATGACGAACGGCACGGTCAGGTTGACGTGCATGACGTCGGCCCAAACTGCCACATCGTATTGCTCGATTGCCGACATCTGCCCGAGGATGCCTGCGTTGTGCAACAAACCGTCGAGCCGGCCGAATTCTTTCTCGATGCTCTCGGCAAGTTGGTAGTAGTCGGGGCCCTGCGCTTTGGACAGGTTCATCTGTGCGATCGAGGGTCGTGGCCACTCGGCCGCGACGATTTCGTCGTAAACGGCTTCGAGTTTGCTGAGCGTGCGCCCGAGCAGGGCGACCGTTGCCCCGCGTTCCGCGCAGGCTTTGGCCACAGCCCGACCGATGCCGCCGCCGGCGCCGGTGACGAGAATGACCCGGCCCTCCAGCAGATCGCTTCGGGCTGTATAGGTTTTTGGGTCGATGTCAGCGTTCATGTGCGTCGGGTATCCAGGCTCGCTATTTTGTTCGCGGCGTCAGTGCGACGGAGATGACTTGTCCGAATCCGTCGGACTGACGTCGATGGCGGAAATTTCCGGCGCGCTGCCGTCCTCATCCGATCGATCTGTGATCTCACGCGTACTCGTTTCGATGACGGTGGGCGATTCAATATCGGTCTTGGCATGCACGCCGAGTTCGACGAACTTGCGCGCATTCGGCAGGACCTTGCGTTCCATCGACCCGACGGCGCTGTTGTAGGCTTTGACGCTGCCCTCGAGCTGCTTGCCGAGTCTTGCCAGGTGGCTCGTAAACGTGGCCAGGCGCCCGTGCATGTCCTGCGCGAGATGCCGAATCTTCTCCGCGTTTTCATTCAGCGCCAGCTGTCGCCAGCCGTAAGCAATCGCCTTCAGCAGAGCGACCAGGCTGGTGGGCGTCGCCACGATGACTTTCTCGCGCAGCGCATCCTCGAGCAAATTCGGGTTCTCGCTCAACGCCGCGGTCAGGAATTGGTCGCCCGGAATAAACAGGATGACAAACTCGGGGCTATCATCGAATTGCGCCCAATAGGACTTGCTCGCGAGTTCTCGTACGCGCTCCGCAACCTTGCGTGCATGGCGTTGCAGCTCGACCTTGCGGGTCTGCTCATCCTCCGCCTCGACGGCCGACAGGTAAGCATCGAGCGGCGTCTTGGCATCCACGACGATCGTGCCGCGATCGGGGAGCCGGACGATCATGTCGGGCCGGACGGCGCCGCTGTCCGTGGCGACGTGTTCCTGCTCGAAAAAGTCGCAGTGTTCGACCATGCCGGCGAGTTCGGCGACGCGGCGCAGTGTTAACTCGCCCCACTGGCCTCTGACTTCCGGCCGGCGCAACGCCGTGACGAGATTGCGCGTCTCCTTCTGCAGTTGTTCCTGGCTGACGGACATCGTCTCCAGTTGGGCGCGGATGCTGCCGAAGGCCACATGTCGATTCTTCTCGATCTCGCCGATCTGTTTCTGCGTGTTGTCGAGCGCTTCCTGGATGGGCTTGATCAGTTGTGCGATGGCTGTCTCTTTCTCGGCGAGGTCCGAGCGGGCTCGTTCCTGATGCGTCCCGAGGCTCTGACGTGCCAGCTTCAGAAAACTGTCGCTGTTATGCGTGAGCGACTTGTTCGCGAGATCGGCGAACGTTCCCGCGAGGCGCTGTTCGGCCTGCTGCATCGTCATTCGCCGCTCTTCCGCGATCGTCTCCTGAGATTTGAGCTCGCGTCGCACATCCATCAGTTCGTTCTCGAGCCTGATACGCGTGCGTCGACGCCACCAGCCGAAAACCACAGACGCGAATATGACCCCAATCGCGGCACTTGCGCCGAGCATCACCTGCAGTCGCTGATTCCCGGCAACTTCGTCGATGATGGCGAGGATGGTTTGCGCGTCGATAATCTGTCTCCCGCGTTCAGTTCAGGAAAGAATAGCCAATAAATCGCCGGGCTGTTCGATCCGATGATCCGCCGGCCAGTCGTTCGGGTTCTCGCCCGGCAGAATGAAGCCGTACAGGGCGGCGACCGTCGTCATGCCCGCGGCGTTGCCAGCCACGATATCGCGCGTGTCGTCGCCGACATATATCGCTTCACCCGGCGCGACGCTGATCTGTTCGGCCGCATACAACAGCGGGCGAGGATGCGGTTTGCGTTCCGGTAACGTGTCGCCACTGATGGTCGTTGCGCTCCTGGGCAGCAAGCCGAGTTCCGCGAGCAGCGGCTCCGCCAGGTAGCCGGGCTTATTTGTCACGACGCCCCAGTGCATGTCGTTGCGTTCGATGTAGTCGAGGACTTCGGCCATGCCGTCGAACAAGCTCGACGCCACGGCGAGGCTCTGCGCATACGTGTCAAGATAACGGTCCCGCAGGCTCATGCGGTGAGCCTCGTCGATTTGCCCGAATGCCATGTCGATCAGGCCGAGCGCCCCCTTGGAGACGTGGGCGCGAGCGAGCGCGTAGTCCACCGGGTCACGTCCCTCGGTCTCGAGCAGCCGATCCAGCGCGGCGACCATGTCGGGAGCCGTATCGAGCAGCGTGCCGTCGAGGTCGAACAGTACCGCTTTGAATGCGTTGCGGGCGTTCATAACGGGCGGTTATTCGGCGGGCGCACGAAAGTGAGCCAGGTAGTTCACATCAACGTTTCCGCCGAGCGAAAAGGTCTCGGTAAACGGGGAGTAATGCAATCCGGTCAGGTCTCTCAACTCGAGTCCCGCCTGCCGGCCGAATGCCTCGAGTTCCGCCGGCTGAATGAACTTCGCATATTCATGCGTGCCTTTGGGCAGGATACCGAGCACGTACTCGGCGCCGATGATCGCCATGGCGAAGGCTTTCGGGTGGCGATTGATCGTCGACAAAACGACATCGCCCCCGGGTCGCACGAGCTTGGCGCAGCTGGCGATCAGGCTGGCGGGGTCGGGCACGTGTTCAACCACTTCCAGGCACGTCACGACGTCGTATTCGTCCGGTTCCTGTTCGGCCAGCGCTTCCGCCGATGATTGCAGGTAGCGGATATCCAGTTCCGACTCGGCGCAGTGCTCCTCCGCGACCGCGAGCGAGGCCGGGGCCATGTCGATTCCGGTCACGATCGCGCCGCGCTGCGCGAGTCCTTCCGACAGGATGCCGCCGCCGCATCCAACGTCGAGGCAGCGTTTGCCCTGAATGGCCGCGCGTCCGTCGATGTAGTCGACGCGGCATGGGTTCATCTGATGCAGCGGCTTCATTTCGCCGGCGGTATCCCACCAGTTCGCGGCGAGGTCGTTGAACTTGTCGATCTCGTCCGGATCGACGTTGGCGTGGTCGCGGTCAGTCATGTTGGGCGTCGGTCTCTGCCAGCCGTTTTTGCCATGCCGAGGCGCGTTCGATGATTTCCCCCTGATCCGCGGCCAGTAATTCGCCGCCGTTGACGACAGCGTTCCCGGCTACCCAGACATCGGCGACCTGTTCGCGAGACGCGGAATAAACCACCTGCGAGATCGGATGGTGGACCGGTTGGCACGCCGGTACGCCGAAATCGAGTGCGACGATATCCGCGGATTTTCCGGGCTTGAGCGAGCCGATTTCATCCGCCAGACCGATCGCCCGCGCACCGCCGAGCGTCGCCATTTCCAGCGCCTGTTCCGCCGTCACCGCGGAGGCATCATTGGCGACGCCCTTGGCCAGCAGCGCGGCCGTGCGCATCTCGCCGAACAGGTCCAGGTCATTGTTGCTGGCGGCGCCGTCGGTGCCCAGGGCGACGTTGACGCCGGCCTTCATCAGGCGATCCACCGGGCAAAAACCGCTCGCCAGTTTCAGGTTCGATTCGGGGCAATGTATGACGCTGGCGCCACGTTCCGCGAGCAGCTCGATCTCGACATCTTGCAGCTGGGTCATATGGACGGCGGCCAGTTGCGACGTGACGAGCCCGCGCTCGTCCAGGCGTTGCAGGGGGCGCTGACGGTGTTCGCGCAGCGCATCGTCGACTTCGCTCGCGGTTTCATGGACATGCATGTGAATATGCGTGTCGAGTTCGTCGGCCAGCATTCGAATGCGCTCGAAGGTTTCATTCGTGACCGTGTACGGCGCATGTGGCGCGAACGTCGAATGCACCAGTGAGCTGCCGCGGAACCGGTCGTGCACCGCGAGCCCCTTGTCGATGTATTCGGCCGCGTTCTGGGCCCATGCGGTCGGCACCTCGAGGACGATCATTCCGACGACCGCGCGGATATTTCGTTCGACGGCCGCCTGCGCGACGACGTCGGGGAAGAAGTACATGTCCTGGAAGCAGGTGGTTCCGCCGCGGAGCATTTCGCAAATCGCCAGTTCGGTGCCGTCCCGCACGAACTCGGCGGAGGCCCAGCGTGCCTCGGCCGGCCAGATATGTTCGCCGAGCCATTTCTCGAGCGGCAGGTCGTCCGCGATGCCACGAAACAAAGACATGGCTGCGTGCGTGTGGGCGTTGACCAGGCCCGGAATCAGCGCGTGACCCGGCCGGCTGATGGACGTCTTCGCGGAGAAACGCGCGCCGATCTCGCTGGATGGGGCGAGCGCCACAATGTGTCCAGCCTTGATCGCAATCGCGTGGTTCGTGTAAACCGCGCCTCGTGGCTCGACCGGGATGATCCAGTCGGCGCTGATGATGAGATCGACCTGTTCCATCGGTGCGCGGTTTGAGATTCCTGTGTCCGGGCGTGCCGGTGGGGCTTGCCGTCGGCGACTGCGGTCCATTGAGCGGGCCACTGGATAATGCCTGAAAGGCGTGCGCAGGCAAACCGCCAGTTTGCCTGAAATGCCTGTCCTGAGTGCATTTGGAGCTAGGGATAGGGAATTCCCTGTGGTAAGATACGCGCTTGTTTTTGACCCCTATTTGTCGTCTCAGAACTGCCCTGGAAATAACGAACAACACGACCCGGTCGGGTCCCCCGGATCACCAGTTTCTTGCCCGGGGCATCATGGCCGAAATGTCCAGTTCACCAGCACCACACCGACACTTTAGAAGTTACCGATGGTAGAAGCGGCTCACGAAGTATTGCCTGTCAATCTCGAAGACGAGATGCGGCAGTCGTATCTCGACTACGCGATGAGCGTCATCGTGGGTCGGGCGCTGCCGGACGTGCGGGACGGGCTGAAGCCCGTGCATCGCCGCGTCCTGTTCGCCATGCGCGAACTCGGCAACGAGTACAACAAGTCTTATAAGAAGTCCGCGCGCGTCGTCGGCGACGTCATCGGTAAGTACCATCCGCACGGCGACACCGCCGTGTACGACACGATCGTGCGCATGGCGCAGCCGTT
Organism: Gammaproteobacteria bacterium; assembly: GCA_048550095.1. Classification (GTDB taxonomy): domain Bacteria; phylum Pseudomonadota; class Gammaproteobacteria; order Steroidobacterales; genus SMWD01. The sequence goes on along the minus strand of JBLYYV010000091.1, from coordinate 791 downwards.
CTCGATGCGTTACATGCTGGTGGACGGGCAGGGCAACTTCGGTTCCGTGGACGGCGATGCCCCGGCCGCGATGCGCTACACCGAGGTGCGCATGGCGCGCATCGCCGGGGAACTGCTGGCCGACATCGACAAGGGTACGGTCGACTTCGTCGAGAACTACGACGGCTCGGAGTCCGAGCCCAACGTTCTGCCGACGAGGATCCCGAACCTGCTGGTCAACGGATCGTCGGGAATCGCCGTCGGCATGGCGACCAACGTGCCGCCGCACAACCTGTGCGAGGTCATCGACGCGGTTCTGGCCCTGATCGAAGATCCGGACATCACGATCGCCGGGTTGATGGAGAAGGTGCCCGGACCGGATTTTCCGACGGCGGGCATCATCAACGGCGCGCAAGGCATCTACGCCGCCTATCACACCGGTCGTGGCCGGGTCGTGATGCGCGCGCGGACGAACGTCGAGACGATCGACGCCCGTGGCAAGGAAGCAATCATCGTCACTGAGCTGCCGTACCAGGTCAACAAGGCGCGCCTGATCGAAAAGATTGCGGACCTGGTGCGCGAGAAACGTCTCGAGGGCATCACCGAGCTTCGTGATGAGTCGGACAAGGATGGCATGCGGATCGTCATCGAGCTCCGCCGCGGCGAGAACACCGATGTCGTCCTGAACAACCTGTATAAACAGACGCTGCTCGTGAGAGTGTTCGGCATCACTATGGTAGCGCTGCGCGACGGCCTGCCGCGCATGCTGTATCTTAAAGAGATCCTCGACGCGTTCGTCAAGCACCGCCGCT
>JBLYYV010000090.1:0-5912 GCA_048550095.1 Gammaproteobacteria bacterium | reverse complement strand
TCGTTCTTCCCCGTGCTGTTGATCGTGCTCATCGTGCGTTCGTTCCTGTTCGAGCCGTTTCGAATCCCGTCGAGTTCGATGGTGCCGACGCTGCTGGTCGGAGATTTCATCTTCGTCAACAAATACACTTATGGGTTGCGTCTGCCCGTGACGAATACGAAGATCGTCGACATCGGCGACCCGGAGCGCGGTGATGTGATCGTATTCAAGCTGCCGGCAGATCCCGGCACGAATTACATCAAGCGGCTGGTCGGCCTGCCCGGGGATACGGTCCGGTATCACAACCGGCGCCTGTTCATTAATGGCGAAATCGTCAAGGTCGAGGATCTGGGGGCGTATGCGGGCGAGGGGCAGCCCGGTGCGTTATTGTACAATGAGGAACTAGGAAGCGCGGAGCACGAGATCTTGCTGATGCCGGGTCAGCGCAGTCTCGAAGGTACCTTTCGCGTTCCGGAAGGGCACTACTTCATGATGGGAGATAATCGCGACAACAGCAAGGACAGCCGTTATCGTGGCGTCGGTCTCATTCCGGACAATAAGATCGTGGGGAAGGCAGTACGGATCTGGATGAACTGGAGTATTCCGGAGATGCCGAAGTGGGGTCGCGTCGGTATGTCCATCAAGTAGTTTCGGGTGTGCGCAGCTTAGTGGGAGACGAGCTATGAGAAACAGACAACGCGGCATGACGCTGATCAGCATGGCCATCGTCGCGGCCTTTGTGGCGTCGTATGGATTCGCGGTATTGAAGATCACGCCTTTCTATCTCGAGCAGATGAAAATCACGCGAGTACTGAAGGACGTCGAGGCGAACCTGGGTGGGACTCAGGCCAGCCTGATGCAGGTCCGTGATGCGATCGACAAGCGACTCAACATCGAGATGATTCGCGACCTCCGGGCAAAAGACTTTTCGATCAAGAAGGGTGGTTCGGGCTACATCGTGAATGCGAAGTACGAGCGGCGCGCGTCGTATTTAGGCAATTTGTACCTCGTTGTGGCGTTCGACGAGACCGTCGAGATCAGGCGTTGACGACGACCGGAGATTGGTGTGAAAAGGCTCTGCGCTACCAATTTTCGGACGAAGACCTTCTCACGCAGGCGCTGACTCATCGCAGCGCATCGGCGAACAACAACGAGCGTCTGGAGTTCCTGGGTGACGCGCTGCTGGGCCTGGCGATTGCCGGCGCGATCTTCGACCTCAAGCCCGATGCCGACGAGGGTGCGCTGAGCCGCTACCGCTCGGACCTCGTTCGTGGTGAATCCCTTGCCGACATCGCTCGTCGCCTGGATATTGGTTCGCGGCTCATCATGGGCAGCGGAGAGCACCGAACCGGCGGTCATCAACGCTCATCCGTACTCGCGAACGCACTCGAGGCGTTGATGGGGGCGATCCTGATTGACGGCGGGTTCGAAGCGGCGCGCCACTCGGTGTTACATGTATTCGAGGATCGTCTGCTGTCGCTGCCAGCCGAAAGCGACCTGAAGGATCCGAAGACGCGCCTGCAGGAATTGTTGCAGGCGCAGCAGCTGCCACCCCCCGTGTACTCGCTCGTGAGAGCTTCCGGAGCCGATCATGCGCGGAACTTCGAGGCGAATTGCAGCATCGAGGCGCTGGACATTGCGACGACCGGGCGCGGCACGAGTCGTCGGCGCGCGGAGCAAATGGCGGCGCTGGCAGCGCTCGACCATCTGAATGATGAGTGACGCTCGCAACAAGGACGCTGCATTCCGCGCCGGTTTCGTGGCGGTCGTCGGCAGGCCCAACACCGGGAAGTCGACCCTGGTCAACGCCCTGGTGCAGCAGAAGATCAGCATCGTCACGTCGAAACCACAGACGACGCGGCACAGTATTCTCGGGATACTGCATCGCCCCGACGCGCAAATGATTTTTGTCGATACGCCGGGCATTCACAGCGGCAGCCGCAAACTAATCAATCGCACGATGAATCGCACCGCCGCGGCGTCGCTGGCCGGCGCGGATGTGGCGTTGTTCGTCGTCGAAGCGACGCGCTGGAGTAAAGAAGACGATCAGGTCGTGCAGAAGCTTCGGGACGAGCGAATTCCGACTTTGTTGATCGTGAATAAGCTGGACTTGCTGAAGCGCCGGGAGGACGTGTTGCCGGTTTTGCAGGACTATCAGCAGCGCGGCGAGTTCGTCGAGATCGTGCCGATATCCGCGCGGCAGGGGACGAACCTGGAGCATTTGCTGGAGTTGATCGGTGAGCGGTTGCCGGAGAGCGAGCCGCTGTTTCCGTCCGATACGATTACGGATCGTGGGATCGAATTCCGCGTCGGCGAGGTATTTCGCGAGAAACTGCTCGCGACGTTACGCGATGAAGTGCCGTACGGTTTGGCCGTTGAGGTACTGGCGCTTGAAGAACGCGACGACATGACCTATGTCGATGCGGTGATATGGGTCGAGAAGGAATCGCATCGCGGAATCGTCGTCGGCCGCGGCGGCAGTCAGCTGAAGAAGGTCAGCACCGATGCCCGGCTGGATCTCGAGCAAATTTTCGAACGGCGTTTCTATGTCAAGGCGCACGTCAAGGTCAAGGAAAACTGGAGCGACAACGCGAGGGCGCTGCGTCAGCTCGGTTACGAGGCGCCGCAATGAGCGCGGCCGTCGAACGCGTTGAGATGGAGGCGGCATTTCTGCTGCATGCGCGGGCGTATCGCGAGACCAGCCAGATACTGGAGGTATTCAGCCAGGCGCATGGGCGTGTCGGTCTCGTAGCGAACGGCGCGCGTCGACCCAAATCTCGTTGGCGTGGCATTCTGCGACCATTTCAGCCGCTGCGCGTTTCATGGTCCGGGCGTGGATCGCTCTACACGCTCCGGGCGGCCGAGCCGTCGTCCCGTTCGTTCGACATCGATGGAATGGGCCTGATGTCGGCGTATTACATGAACGAGTTGCTGATCACGCTGATGGAGCGGCGCGACGCCCATCCCGACCTGTTCGCGCATTACGGCGCCGCGCTGGATGCGCTCGCCGTTGGCGAAGATCCCGAGTTGGTATTACGACGCTTCGAAGTGCTGTTGCTGGGCGAAGTCGGTTACGGGCTGATCCTGGATGCGGACGTCGTGCGTCAGCAACCGCTTGCCGCGGATCGGCTATACGACTACGTGCTGAATCGTGGGCCGGTGCCGGTCGATGCGGTTGACGCCGGCGATCTCGTGTTCAGCGGCGCCGACCTGGTCGCCATTGGCTGCGGCGAGTTCGAGTCGGCGAGACAGCTGCGCAACGCCAAGCGCCTTCTGCGTCCGCTTCTGAACGCGGCGTTGGGCGGGAAAACGCTGCGAACACGAGAAGTCCTGGCATCGATGATGCGCTGATGTGCCGGGTCGGCGACAATAGTGCCCGAGACAGATCCATGAATGACAAGACACACATCGCGCTCGGCGTTAACGTCGATCATGTCGCCACGCTGCGCCAGGCGCGGGGCACGATCTATCCGGATCCCGTCGAGGCGGCGCTGGCCGCGGAGGCAGCAGGCGCGGATTCGATTACCGTTCATCTGCGTGAGGATCGTCGACACATTCAGGATCACGACGTCCGGCGGCTTGCGGAATGCATGCAGACACACATGAATCTCGAGATGGCCGTCACCGATGAGATGATCGGTATCGCCGGCGACGTCGGACCGACCGATTGCTGCCTCGTTCCGGAGCGTCGGGCCGAACTGACCACCGAAGGCGGTCTGGATGTGGCCGGGCAACTGGCGCGCATCACCGACGCATGCGCGGCACTTGCTGCGGCGTCGATTCGCGCGTCGCTGTTCATCGATCCGGACGAACGCCAGCTCGATGCGAGCCTCGCAGCCGGGGCGCCCGTCGTCGAGCTGCATACCGGGTGCTATGCCGATGCCGCAAGTAACGGTGAGCGCGACGTCGAGTTGGCGCGTGTCGTCGAGGCAGCCCGCTACGGCGCCAGCCTGGGATTGACGGTGCATGCAGGCCACGGTCTGCATTACCGGAATGTCGAGCCGATCGCCGCGATCGACGAGATCGTCGAGCTCAACATCGGACACGCCATCATCGCCCAGTCGGTATTCGACGGGCTGCCCAAGGCTGTTGGCGATATGAAGCGCCTGATGCTCGGAGCCCGGCGGTCGTGATCTTCGGTGTCGGCATCGATATCTTGCAGGCGGATCGCGTCACCAAAATGTACGCGGATTACGGCGAGCGTTTCGCGAAGCGCATCCTGATGCCGGAGGAGTTGGCGATGTTCGGTGCGCAGAAACGTCCGGAGCGCTTCCTCGGCATGCGCTTCGCGGCGAAGGAGGCGATCGTCAAGGCGATGGGCACGGGTTTTGCGAACGGCATGTGGGTGCGCGATGCAGGCGTGATGCCCGACCGATTCGGTCGCCCGGAGATTATTTTTTCACCCCGCGGACACGATAAGTGCGACGAGCTCGGTATTGGCGGCGGCCACCTGACGCTCAGCGATGAAGCGGGCTTGATCGTTGCGGTCGCCATTCTGATGAGGAAAGCATGAGCTACCTGGTTTTCGATATCGAGACGGTGCCTGACGTCGAGCTCGGCAGGCGGATGCATGGGCTGGAAGGCCTGTCCGACAAAGACGTCGGAAAGGCCCTGGAGTTTCAGAGTCTGCAGAAATCGGGCAGCGAATTTCTGCCGCTGTATCAGCATCGCGTCGTCGCGATCTCGGTCGCACTGCGCGCCGGTGACGGATTGAAAGTCTGGAGTCTCGGCGAGACCGACAGCGATGAAGCGGAGCTCGTGCGACGTTTTTTCGATGGTCTCGATCAGTTTGGCCCGCAGCTCGTGTCATGGAACGGCAGTGGCTTCGACCTGCCGGTTTTGCATTATCGGGCGATGTTGCACGGTATTGCCGCTCCGCGTTACTGGGAAACCGGCGATGAGGACCGTAGTTTTCGATACAACAACTATCTCAGTCGTTTTCACTGGCGGCATATCGATGTCATGGACGTGCTGTCCGGGTTCAACCCGCGTGCCCGGGCGGGCCTCGATGCGATCGCCGTGATGCTCGGTTTTCCCGGCAAGATGGGCCTCAAGGGCGACCAGGTCTGGGGATACTTCCTCGATGGGCAGATCGCCAAGATTCGCGACTATTGCGAGACCGATGTGCTGAATACTTATCTCGTCTTCCTGCGGTTCCAGCATATGCGCGGCATACTCGACGATGCTCAGCTAGACAGTGAGCTCGAACGGGTCCGGGCGCTCCTGGCCGAATCGGATGCGGCGCACTTCCAGGAGTTTTCGACCGCATGGAACGCGGCTCCGGGGGGCGGGGATTGAGCCGGCAGCAACGTGAGCCCGAAACCGCCGAGATCGTCGACACGATGATGGACGGCCGCGGCGTGGCGCGGCCACCCGGCAAGACGGTGTTCGTAGACGGCGCGCTGAAGGGGGAGGTGGTGCGCTTCGTGCGGCGTCGACGCAAGCGCAATTTCGACGAGGCGGACCTTCTCGAAGTACTCGAACCGTCGCCCAGGCGCGTCGAACCTCGTTGCGACGTATTCGGCGTCTGCGGCGGATGTTCCCTGCAGCATCTCGATGCGGCAGAGCAGCTGTCGATGAAGCAGACCGCGCTGCTCGACAACCTGCAGCGAATCGGTTCGGTCGAACCAAAACAGATATTGGAACCGATCAGCGGTACTTCCTGGGGCTACCGCCGCAAGGCGCGGCTGGCCGTCAAGCATGTGACGAAGAAGGGGCGCGTGCTGGTGGGTTTCCGCGAGCGCAACAAACCTTACGTGACGAACATGTCTCGCTGCGAGACCTTGCATCCGGCGCTCGGCGATCGGCTGGAGGATCTGGCGGCGCTGATCGACGGCTTGTCGATTCGCGACCGCGTGCCGCAGATCGAAGCCGCCGTCGGTGACGACGATGTCGCGATGGTATTTCGCGTACTGAATCCGCCGTCTGGCGCC
>JBLYYV010000089.1:0-8715 GCA_048550095.1 Gammaproteobacteria bacterium | reverse complement strand
GATGCTGATCGTCGTAGACCCGACCGCCGAGACTCAACCGGCGCTCGAGCGTGGGCAATCTGTGGCCAGAGAATGGGGCCTGAACGTCGAGTTATTCATTTGTGACTACAGCCCGCAACTCGTCGGCTCGAAGCTGCTGAACGCGGAGCGGCGCGAGCAGGCGAAACGGGGTTTCCTGGCCGATCAGAAGGCGCGACTCGATGAACTGGCGGCACCACTGCGCGATGCGGGGCTCGACGTGACGGTCAGCGCGGCGTGGGATCATCCGTTGTATGACGGCATCGTTCGTCAGGTCCTGCACAGCAACCCGCGCGTCGTGGTCAAGGATACGCATTACCACTCGCGTCTCGAGCGCGCGCTGTTCACGAATACGGACTGGCATCTGATTCGCACGTGCCCGGTACCCCTGTGGCTGGTCAAGCAGGAACGGAACTTCGAATCTCCCGTCATTCTGGCCGCCGTCGATCCGCTGCATGACAACGACAAGCCGGCCAACCTCGACAGTCGCTTGCTCTCCGAGGCATTCGAACTCGCCGACGAGACGGGGGGCATCGTGCATGTGTTTCACGGTTATAACCCGTTCATCGATCCGGACGACCCGAAGCAGGTCGAGACGGCTCATGAGCAGGCGATGGAGGCGCTCGCGGAGCAATTCCAGCTACCCGCAGACCGCGTGCATGTTCGCCCGGGTAACGCGGTAGACCTGTTGCCCGCGATCGCAAACGAGATTTCCGCGGACCTGGTGGTCATGGGCGCGGTATCGCGGGCTCGCCTGGAATACGCAATCGTCGGCAGCACGGCAGAGAACGTGCTGGATCAGCTGCCGTGCGACGTGCTGATCGTCAAGCCGAAGGGATATGTGAGCCCGGTCACGTTCAAGTCAGCGCCGCGCGGCGTGATTTACGCGGAAGACGCGGAGGGCGCGTAGCCGCAGGCGCGCATATTCCGACCAGGAATTGTTCAACTCAGCGCGATCAGCGCTGAATTTCTTCGATGTAATCGACGAGGTTGTTGATAATGGCTTCGACGCTCTCCTGAGCCATTTCGTCAGCCCCTTCCTCAACCCAGAATTCGTAGCCCCAGACGGGCATGTATCGCGTGCCGTGATAGATCACGATTTCGCGTCCGTCGATAATACGGCGCAACAGGGCGTCGGGAAACTCGTTGCCTTGGCGTTGGCGGAGCGTCGTCAGGTCGGGGACGGCGATGCGCAGTCCATCGGCGACGGGCCCGTCACCGTGGCCATCCTCGCCGTGGCAACTGGCGCAGAAACGAAAATACGTCTCTTCTCCGGAGTATTTGTCGTACGTCTGTGCGGTCGCGCCAGTGCTGAACGCCAATCCGAGCATGACGACGCTCAGCAGGCCGATCGAGCGGCTCTGCGGGCGATGACTCATCAGCGTCACGAGTTGCGGATCGACAAAACCGGGCAACTGGATTTACGCAGAACGGCTTCCGTCGTGCTGCCGAGCACAACATGCTCGAGGCCGCTGTAACCATGCGTCGTCATGACGATCAGTCCTGCATCGATCTGTTTGGCGTATTCGACGATCTGTTCCGATGGCTTGCCGATCAATACGTTCGATACGGTCTCAACGCCGCCCAGGTGTTCAGCCGCGAATGCTTCGAGCTGTGTCTTGGCCGACTGGGTCAGTTCGTCGGTCGTCGGGAGTGGAATGGCCGGCGCCATATCCAGGGCCGAGTAGACTTGCGGAGGCTCGACCGTGTAGACGCAGTGAACCGCACCATTGGTGAGCGCTGCCATTCGCTTGGCCCACGGCACCGCCGCCATGGACAACTCGGAAAAGTCGATCGGTAACACGATTGCGTTGCTGTCCGACATCGTTTCGGTCCCTCCTGATAAAGTGCGCGTACTGCTGTACTTGGTATTAATCTGCCAATTTCAATCCGGCAGGTATCGGTAAATATACGTAATCGGGTTGATTATCGCATGATTGCGGGCTGCAACGATTGCAGCAGTTCGTCCAGATCGATGTCTCGGTCCGTGCGCACGATGATCGTGCGGCCGAGTTCTTCCGGAATCAGGGGTTCGCGCTCGGCGATCTGCTGACGGAGAACGGCGCTATCGGCCTCGGATGCGTCGCTATTCGCTGCCTGTCGGTCCCGCACCCGGGCGTCGAGCACCTTTCGGTCGGCTTCACAATGCAGGAAGGTCAGCTCCGCGCCGGTGCCGGCGGCGACCGCCTCGAACGCCTCCCGATCCGCACGGCGCAGGAATGTCGCATCGGCGATGACATTGAAACCGGCTCGCAGCGCGAGCGTTGCGAAACGCGCCATGCGCTCGTAGGTTCGGCGCGTCGATTCCGCGTCGTAGATGCCGGTATTGAGGTCTTCGCTGCTGCGGTCCAGTTCTTCGAGCCCATGGAGTTGTTTGCGAATCACATCGGAGCGCACGCGAAGCGCCGGCAGTCGCCCGATCAATCGTTCGCTGAGCCAGGTTTTGCCGGAGCCGGACAGGCCGTGACAAATAACCAGTCGCTGCGAGCGAGGCGGGCGGGTCAGTCGGTCCGCCAGTCGCAGATACTCGCGAACCGGCGCGAAATCCGGTTCGCCTGGGTGTTGCAGTATGCCGACGGCGGTCGTCTTCGCGCGGACCATCGCGCGATACACCATGTAATACGTCAGCGTCGCAAGGCACTCATAATCGCCCGACACTTCGAGGTAGCGATTCAAAAACTCGCAGGCAAGATCCGGTCGATCGACGTGCATCAGGTCCATGACGAGGAATCCGACGTCGCTCGAGACGTCGATCCAGCGCAGGGCCGGATCGAATTCGAGGCAGTCGAACGCAACGCATGAATCATCCAGTCTGACGATGTTGCCCAGGTGCAAGTCGCCATGGCATTCGCGAATTCGACCGTGCAACACGCGCATTTCGAAGTCGGGGCGCAACGCCTCGGTTGCCTCTGTCGTCCATCGATGCAGCCGTTCGACGTGCTCGACGATATCGGTCTCGGCTGCACAATCCCTTTTCAGGCTGTCGAAGTTGTCGAAGGCCGGTCCGCTGATGGACGCCAGGGTCCCATAGTCCGGATGCGTGCTCGATGCGGCGCGGTCGTGATCGCGCGCAAGCGTCGCGCCGAAACCGCGTAAATCGTCCGCTCGCAACTGGCTCGCAGCAGCCAGGTGATCGAGTACGGCGTCGTCGTCGAAGCGGCGCATGCGAACGGCCCATTCGATCGCCGGTTCTGCACCGACTTCCGGATGCTCCTGGGATCCCCCGAGCGGCAGGACGTCGAGGTACAGTGACGGTGCGAAGTGTCGATTCAGCCGTAATTCCTCTTCGCAGAAATGCCGGCGCAAGTCGAGCGTCGAGAAGTTCAGGAAACCCAGGTCGACCGGTTTCTTGATCTTGTAGGCGAAGTTTCCGGCCAGGAATACCCATGAAATGTGCGTTTCGATCAACTTCGGCCGATCGGAACAGCCCGGGAAAACCTCGGGTCGCAGCAGATTGCGGATCAGCCCGGGCAGATCGTCTATCCCGGGGTGCAACTCGGCGTCGATTTCGTTGTGGCGATTCATGTTCGGGAGGTAAGCTAGAAGCTCGCGCCGATTGGGATCGGCATTCGCTTCTGCCGGCACATTAACCGTATTGAACGACAAAAAACAAACTCGTGACTCGCCCGGGATACCGGCACCGCCGGATCCGGTGGAGCGCCGCGAGCCGCTGCCCTGGGAGCGGCTCAAGTCGACTGACGAGGACCCGGATGCGTTGGCGCGTATCGAGGCGATCATGTCCAGTCCGACCTATGCGCAGGCCGACCAGGACATCAATTTTCTGGACAGCGCCGACGCCCGCGGGGCGCGCCTGGCGCTGGACTATCAGAAACCCGAGAGTCACCTGCGTTCGCATGGCGTGCAGAACACTATCGTCGCGTTCGGCAGCACGCGGATTCCGGAGCCGGCGGAGGCGCGCCGCCGCGTGGCCGAGCTCACCGCTGAGCTCGAGGCCGATGCCGGCAATGACGAACTCAGAAGGCGCCTGGAAGTAGCGCAGCGTATCGAAGATAAATCCGTGTACTACGACGTCGCGCGCGAGTTTGGTCGGCTGGTTGGGGTCTGCGGTGCCGGCCCGCAGGATACCCGCATCCTGCTGATGACCGGTGGCGGACCCGGCATCATGGAGGCGGCCAATCGAGGCGCGAGCGACATGGATGCGCGCAGCATCGGGCTCAACATCACGTTGCCCCATGAGCAATATCCAAACCCGTACATCACGCCGGAACTGTGTTTCAGCGTCCGATACTTCGCGATACGCAAGCTGCACTTCCTGTTGCGCGCGATCGGCCTCGTGGTGTTCCCGGGGGGGTTCGGCACGCTCGATGAGTTGTTCGAGACGCTCACGCTCGTGCAGACGCGCAAGATTCGCCCACTGCCGATCGTGCTGGTGGGCGAGACCTATTGGAAACGGGTTTTCGATCCCCAATATCTCGTAATGGAAGGTGTCATCGACGCGGAGGATCTGGATTTGTTCTGGTACGCTGAAACCGCGGAAGAGATCTGGGAAGGAATTCGCCGCTGGCACAAGTCGGCAGGCACCGACGGCATCGTGTTAAACGGTATCAAGTGAAAAATCTGGCGTGACTGAATAGTCGTGCCACCGGTCAGGAGGGAAACGAAATGTCAGAAGCCGAACAAAAATTTGCGAGCCTCAAAGAGGATCTGCGGCAGGCGCGTGACGAACTGCGCGTTCAGATGCATCTCGCCAAGGCGGATGCACGTGACGAGTGGGAGAAGCTCGAAGCCAAGTGGGAAGATTTCGAGAAGAAGCTCGATAAGGCAGGGGACGTCGCCGAAGACGCCGCGGAGGACGTGGGCAAGGCCTTGTCGGCGCTGGGCGAGGAAATCAAGAGCGGCTACGAGCGCATCCGCAAAGAAATGTAACAAGCGCGATCACCACGCGATCGGCTTGCCGTCGAAACGCGTGAAACTACCCGCGTCATCCAAGGTCAGCGCCTCGATCAGCGGGCGCAGCGCGCTGACGCTCTGCTCGATTTCGACCATCGCGTAGCCGTAGGCATCCATGCGGGTCTTGACGTAGCCGGGGCAGAACATGGCGACGATGATGCCGCGCTCACTGAGTTGCCCGGCGACCGTGGTCATGACGCGATTCAGCGCCGTTTTGCTGCTGGCATAGGCGAGGGCCGGCACGGACATTTCTGCAATCGAGCCGACCTGGCTCGAGATGTTCACGATTTTTTTCTGCTGACTCGCCGCGATGTGTTCGACGAACGCCTCGGCCATCTTGAGCGGCGCAAACGTGTTGGTTTCAATGACGTCACGCCATACGTCGTAGTCCATCTTGCCGAAATGCTGTCGCTCGACGTTGTCGGCGATCGGTATCGGCCCGATGATGCCGGCGTTGTTCAGCAGCACATCGATGGCGAGGCCGGCATGCTCCTCGGCCAGGGCATCGATTCCAGCGCGGTCGCAGACATCGAGCGCCTCGATCGTTACGCCGTCGAATCGCATCGCCAGTTGTTGCAACTCATCGGCGTCCGCAGGCTCGCGGCAGCAGGCGATCACGCGCCAGCCGTCTTCTGCATACTGCCTGGTGAATTCCAGGCCGAGTCCGCGATTCGCACCGGTGATCAGGGTCGTTGACATGACTTACTCCGCTTGCCGTTTTACCGTGCCCGTGCGCCGGCGCACGACGATCGCGGCGATCAGGACCACAAAATTTACGATGCCCATTTGCACGAATGGCCCACCCGCCATCCAGTGATCGAACAGGCGGCCGCCGACGGCGCTCGCGAACAGCAGCCCCGCCGCGCCGCACAGGGCGTAGCAACCGAGCACGGAACCGCGAATCGACGCCGGCGCGGACTGCCCGATCAGCGCGTTCGCCGATATCATCGTGCTGATCTCGCCGACGCCCAGCAGTACGGCTGCCGGGATGACGCCTGACGAGAACGGATCGTCGATCAGACCGAAGGTCGTGTAGCCGACGGCGGAGAGCGCGAACGCGATGATGACGCCGGTCGCCCGATCGACGTGATTCAGTATCTTGCCCATGACCGGCGCCCACAGCAGGGCGCAGCCCTGCACGATGCCGACCACCATGCCGCCGCGTGCCAGGCCGTCGGCGGCGCCGAGACCCAGATCTTCGGCCGCTTGCTGGGTCCACAGGAACCCGAACGTGGAAACGACCAGCAGGTCGCCGCGCGCCGCGAATGCCGTGGCATATGCGAGTGCGACCCGAGGATTGTGTCGAGCAGCGTCGATGCCGCCTCGTACGCGCGACAGCAGGCTCTCCCGTTCGTCGATATGCGCCGGCTTGCTTCGGCTGAGCCCGACGGCCATGAGAATAAACACGCCGAGACAGACGCCCATGCAGCCCCAGAAAAGAATCTTCGCGATCTCGGCCTCGCTCGCGCCGTCGGCGGCAAGCCCGGCCGGAACGCGTCGCAGCACCTGTGTCACGGCGAAAATGCCGATCCCCTGGGTCAGGCTGGCGGTCGCGACCCAGGTGCCGCGGCTCCGATCCTGCACGTAGTCCGCGCTGACGATCGTAATCGTCGTGGCCACCATCGCGACGCCGAATGCGAAGAACACCCGGTATGCGTACATCATCGCGACGCTGTCGGCGAACGGGTAGAGCGCATAGGTCGTGCCGAGCATCAACATGCCGAGCAGCAGCAGCGGTTTGCGCCCCAGTTTGTCCGTCAGCGCCCCGATGAACGGGGTCACGAGCAGTACGATGCATTCCTGGAAGAAGACGAGGTCGCCGCTCAGCGTGCCCTGGATAGCGCGCTCTACGCCGACGATGCGCATCATGATCGGCTGCAGGAAGCTGAGCGCGGCCAGCATCGGGATCGCCAGCATCGCGGATATGAAATACGTCAGCCCGTTGAGCGGCGTGATGTCGGGCGTGAGCCAGAACGGCCCGAGCTTCCGCGAGCGGTCATGCGCTTCGGTTTGTGGCTCGTGCACCATCAGGGGCGTCGCGGAGGTCGTGCGTGCAACATGCTAGAGCAGTGACTGACCGTCGCGCTCCGCAATCGGGTCCAGGAAAGCGTAGCCGGCGTCCTTGATCTTCTGATTCGAGAGGGTTTTCGGTCCGGTTCCGTGACCGACCCAGTTGATCGGCTCACCACCGGCTGCCGCGACGATCGCGCCCATGAAGCTGGCTTTCGTGTCGCTGATGTCGTTGACCAGGTTATAGATGCCGGTGAGGCCGTTGTCGAGGGCGAACTCGAGCGCCTTGACGACGTCGTCGCGGTGAATGATCGTCGCCGGAGATTCGCCGTCGAACGGAACCGTCTGCCCGGCCAGCGGCAATGCCTGCGACTTCAGCTCGCGCGGCACGAAGCCGGCGTTCGGGCCGTAGATCGTTCCGGTGCGGTACACGCAGACCCCGAGTTGGGGGTTTTGCGCATCGAACAGGATGGACTCCGTGTCCGCATAAACCTGCTGGAACGGGCTACCCGGTGTCACCGGCGTGTCTTCGTTGACGAGGTCGGCGCCGCCTGCATTGCCGTACACGCTCCACGAACCCGTAAAGATGATCTGGCGCAAGCCGGGCGCGGCGTCCAGGCATTCAACGAGGCATTTCGCCGTGCCGACATAGGTGTCGGTGTACAGGTCGAGGTCCATCACGTACTGGCCGTCCCGTTCGACCATCCCGCCGGCGACGGTGACCAGCACGGCATCCTGATCGGCGATCAGTTCGCGCATCTTGTCCCGATCGTTGCCGCGCATAACGACGACGCGATCCGCGACCGGCTCCAGTTCAGCAACACGGTTTTCGTTCGTCGTCGTGACGCTGACGATGTGGCCCTTGCTGCGCAGATACCGGGCGGCTTCCTTTCCGGTGTACGCGGCACCAATGATCGCAATCTTCATTAATTTGTCTCCGTGGGTAGGGATGCGAGTGACGCCGCCGTCACGACAGTGGCGTCTTGAGAATGTTTTTCAAATCCTGGCCCGCTGCTTCCCCGATCATGCCGTAGACCCCGTTCCAGGCTCTGCGGTCGAGCCGATCGGCAAAGAAATTCTCCAGGTGCGCGCGGTCACGCGCGATCTGCGCCGGCGCGTCTTCGATCGGATAGTCGAGCGACCGCGCCAGATCGAGGTAGTGATCGAGAAACGCGTGAATCTGGGGGGCTACGCGGTCGAGTTCGGCGCGGTCTGTGGGTTGGCCAACGCCGATGCTCCAGGGTGTCAGGTACGCTGCGATCGCCGGATTGGCGGGCGCCAGCGCGCACTTGTTCTGCTGGTCGTTGATCGCGCGCCAGTAGGGCTTCGACAACGGCTCGAATACCTGGGCGAAATAATCCGGGTGTTCGACCGGATCGAGACGCGCGAGGAAATCGGCGTTATACACGCAGGCGTCCGGCGCGAACTGTACGACCTGCGCATGGAAATGCGGCATCGCGGTCGAGCGGCGCCCGAACAGAAAGAAAAGCTGGGTGTCGACCGGGTCGGCCTGCAGGCGGATGTGAATCATCCGGTCGACCAGGTCCGAATCGGGGGCCGACCAGAGTCGAATCCATCCGGCCGCTGCCGAGTCGTCTGCGCGGGTCAGCGAGCGACAGGGCCCGCCGTCGGACAGGATCTCGTCCAGCGGCAGCGCTTCCCTGCAGCGTGAGGCCAAATCATCAATAAAATCTAGACCAAAAGATCTCATAAATTAGTTACTTATTATTACTTATTAATTATCTTTCGAGAATTGGTGGGGCTTCAGCTATCGCG
>JBLYYV010000088.1:0-4980 GCA_048550095.1 Gammaproteobacteria bacterium | reverse complement strand
GGCAATCGTATCGGCGGCCACCTCGGCGGCCTTGGCGCCGTCGGAATGACCGCCCATACCATCGATCACGATGAGCAACACCGAATCCTGTCCCTTCTCTATGCGGACACGATCCTGATTTTCCTCGCGCCCTCCAATCAGGCTGAGTTCGGCGGTTTCAAACTGCAAAACGGGCTTCCCGGGTTGAGATTCAAAGGCACGGCTTGCGATGGGTCGCGATGACCAGGCTCGCCGCGTGTTCGGCGAGCGAGTTTAAGCGCTCGGCCCCGAACCTGCGGCGCATTTTGCCATAAACCCGCCGCCCGTCGTGGCATCATACGCCGACGTCGCGATATTCAGTCGCGTTTCAACACTGGTTAAGACATGGGACAACTCCACAGCATGACGGGCTTCGGGCGCATCTCGGGCGAGGCCCCCGACGGGCAGCTCGAAATCGAGATCCGATCCGTCAATCATCGTTACCTCGACATGCAGTTTCGTTTACCGGAGGGTTTTCGCTCCTTCGAACAGGATTTGCGCAAGGTCGTCGCGGACAGCATCAAGCGCGGCAAGGTCGACGTCTCCCTGACCTTCAGCGGCTACCAGGACGAGAATCACGCGCCGCAGCTGAATATGGACAAGGCTCGCGAGGTAATCGAACAACTGCAGGCGATCGCCACGCAGATGGATAACCCCGCAGCCGTGAGCCCGATGCACGTGCTGAAAACACCCGGCGTGCTCGAAGAGCGCCCCATCGATATCGATGCGAACCTGCCGGCGACCGCCGACGCGCTGCGGGCAGCCGTGGACCGGTTGCTGGCCAGCCGCGCCGCCGAAGGGGCCAAGGTCCGGGACATGCTCGAAGAGCGTTGCCGCGATATAGCGACGATCGTGACCGGTGTGCAAAAGCGACTGCCCGACGTGCTCGTCGAAATTCGCAAACGCATCGAGCAACGCATCGAGGCACTCAACGCCCAGGTCGATCCGGAACGACTCGAACAGGAACTGGCAATCATCGCGCAAAAACTCGACGTTTCCGAAGAGCTCGATCGCCTCATCGCGCATGTCTCCGAAGTTCGCTCGACGTTCAACGGCGAGCAGCCCGTCGGCCGCCGCCTGGACTTCCTGATGCAGGAACTCAATCGGGAGGCCAATACGCTCGGCTCGAAATCCGCCGACACCGAGACGACCCAGGCCGCCGTCGATCTGAAGGTGCTGATCGAGCAGATGCGGGAACAGGTCCAGAATGTCGAGTGATTCCCGCGGACAGCTGTTTGTCTTTTCCGCTCCGTCCGGCGCCGGCAAGACCACCCTGGTTCGCCGGGTCATGCGGGAGCGACCGGAACTGACCTTCTCCGTGTCTTATACGACACGTCCGCGGCGCGAGGGTGAGAAGCACGGGCACGACTATTTCTTCCTGTCGCGCGACGCATTCGAATCGATGCGCGACGACGGTGAATTTCTCGAATTTGCGGACGTTTTCGGCAACTACTACGGCACCGGCCGCCAGCAGGTTGACCGCATGCGCGACGACGGGCGCGATGTGCTGCTCGAGATCGACTGGCAAGGCGCGCGCCAGGTCCGAGAGAATGAACCCGATTGCCGCAGCATTTTCATCCTGCCGCCGTCGGTAGAGGAACTCGAACGCCGGCTGCGCGGGCGGCAGACGGATTCCGAGGAGGTCATCCAGCGGCGCCTCGGCGAAGCCGTCGACGACATGACGCACTGGGAAGAATTCGACCATGTCGTTATCAATGACGAGCTCGACGTCGCCGCCGCGCAGATTCTGGCGGCGATGGACGGCACCTCGGAAGATACTTCGACGCAAGACCCCGGCGTGCGCAGGCGGGTCGAGGCGCTGCTCGGCGGCTGACGGAACCTCGCCACCGCGGCCGCGCAGCATTGCTATTCAGGCCCAGTCTCGTTAGGCTACGCGGCCCTATACACGGATCCTGGTGGACCCCAATGGCTCGAATCACCGTCGAAGACTGCCTCGACCACGTCGACAACCTGTTCGATCTCGTCATGGTCGCGTCAAAACGCGCGCGCAAGCTGGCGAACGGTGCGGAGCCCCTCGTGGAATGGGAAAACGACAAGCCGACGGTCGTCGCGCTCCGCGAGATCGCCGAGGGCCTCATCAACCAGGAGATCCTGGACGAGATCGAGCAGCCCGAAGAAGATCTGCTGACGAGCGAGGAGGCCGAGCGCCTGCTGGCCGAAGCCCCGCTGCCGCCCCTGCGGCGCGACAACGACTCACCGACACTCTGATCGCGTCGTCGCGCTTCGATACGAATTGCAAGGCCAGCGAAAGCTGGCCTTATTCGTTACGGGGCCCTGACTTTACTGGGGTAGAATCGATGGATGGACTATGCATCGAGCATCCTGAGCCACCTGCCCCAGACCCGACGTGGCACGGGCTTCAAGGCATTGCTGTCCAAACTGAAGTACCTGCCGCCAGCGCAGCTCGATGTGATCGTCGAGGCGTACGAGTTCGCCTCACAGGCCCACGAGGGTCAGCGCCGCTACTCCGGTGAACCTTACATAACCCACCCGGTCGCGGTCGCCGGGATCCTGGCCGACCTGCACCTCGACTACCAGAGCATCGCGGCCGCGATCATGCACGACGTCATCGAAGACACACCGATGGCGAAAGAGCAGATCGAGGAGAAATTCGGCGCGGAGATTGCGGCCATCGTCGACGGCGTCAGTAAACTCGACAAGCTCAGCTTCAACAGCCGCGCGGAGGCTCAGGTCGAGAGCTTCCGCAAGATGATGCTGGCAATGGTCGAGGACATTCGCGTCATCCTGCTCAAGATCGCCGACCGGCTGCACAATATGCAGACACTCGGCGCGTTGCCGCCTGACAAGCAGCGGCGCATCGCTCGCGAGACGCTCGAAATCTATGCGCCGATTGCCAACCGGCTCGGCGTCTATTCGCTGAAGACGGAACTCGAGGAATACGGCTTCCGTCACGCCTACCCGTATCGTTACAAGGTGCTGGAAAAAGCGGTCAACCGCGCGCAGGGAAATCAGAAGCAACTCGTCAAGACGATTTCACAACGCCTAGACAAGGCACTGGAGAAGGCCGGGATCGAGGCGCGTGTCGTGGGCCGCCAGAAGCACATGTACAGCATCTATCGAAAGATGCTCGAGAAACGGCGCTCGCTGAGCGAAATCGCCGATGTATTCGGCTTCAGGCTGATCATGCCGACGCCAGACGACTGTTACCGCGCACTGGGCATCGTGCATCAGCTTTACAAGCCGATGCCGGGTCGCTTCAAGGACTTCATCGCGATACCTCGCGTGAACGGATACGAATCTCTGCACACGACCCTGCTCGGGCCCAACGGCATCCCGATCGAGGTACAGATTCGCACCGAGCTGATGGACAAGGTCGCCGAGAGCGGCATCGCGGCGCACTGGCAGTACAAGGCCGCGGACAAAGGCGTCATTCCGCCGCAGACGCGGGCGCGCGAGTGGTTGGCGAGCATCAGCGAGATGCAGTCCGCGGCGAACTCCGAGGAGTTCATGGAACACGTCAAGGTCGACCTGTTCCCGGACAACGTCTACGTCTTCACGCCGAAGGGCGACATCCTGCGCCTGCCGCGCGGGGCAACCTGTATCGACTTCGCTTACGCCGTCCACACGGATGTCGGCAATCGTTGCGTCGCTGCGAAAATCGACCGTCGCCTGGTGCCGCTGCGAACGGTGCTGAAGAACGGTCAGACCGTGCAGATCATTACTGCCAAGACCGCGCATCCGGATCCACGCTGGGTCGGCTTCGTCGCCACGGCCAAGGCGCGCCACAGCATTCGCCAATACCTGAAGAACCTGCAGGCGGATGCCGCGCGGGATCTCGGGCGCAGGCTCCTGAACCAGGCCTTGCGCGACGCGGGCTCGTCCCTGCGCAAGATCAACCGCGCACGCATGACCGCGGCGCTGACCGAGTTCGGCCTGACCGATCAAAACGAACTTTTCGAACAGCTCGGCCTCGGCGAGCGGCTGGCGCCGCTGGTCACAAAGATGCTGCTGCAGGATTCCAGCATGCTGGTCGACAAGGACAGTTCGCAAACGCCGATGGTCATCGCCGGCACGGAAAGCCTGGTGGTCAGTTATGCGCGCTGCTGTTATCCGATACCGGGCGACGACGTCATGGGGTACCTGAGCGCCGGTCGGGGCGTGATCGTCCACCGGAACGCGTGCGGCAACCTCAGCGAGTTCCGCAAACAGCCGGACAAGTGGATTGCCGTCAATTGGGAAAAGGACATCGACCGTGAATTCTCGGTCGAGATCAGGGTCGAAGTGACGAACCGGCCGGGCGTGCTCGCGGAGATCGCGGCACGCATCGCGGACACCGGTTCGAATATCGAGCAGGTATCGGTGGACGAGCGACTCGAGGACATCGCCGACCTGGTGCTCCTGATCCTCGTGCGCGATCGTGTTCACCTCGCCAACGTTATCCGCGGCATTCGTTCGATGTCAGTCGTCAACAAGATTACGCGCACCTGCGCGTAGCACGGAACTCACTGATGAAGAAGATCACGATTCACACGAACGCCGCGCCCGCTGCAATCGGTACCTACTCGCAGGCAATACGCGCGGGCGACACGATCTACGTGTCCGGACAGATCCCGCTGGATCCCGACACCGGTGAACTCGTCACGGGCGATATCGCTGCGCAGATCACGCGTGTCTTCGACAACATGAAGGCCGTCGCCGAAGGCGCCGGCCTGACGTTGCAGGACGCGGTCAAGGTGACGGTCTACCTGACCGATCTCGACAATTTCGCCAAGGTCAACGAAGTCATGGCGCGATATTTCGACCAGCCTTATCCCGCGCGCGCGGCGCTCGGTGTCGTCGCATTGCCGAAGGGTGCCGAGGTCGAGGCCGACGCCATCCTGGTGGCCTGACGAACGACCCGCATTCGTGAGTTCTCGCGCACCCGCCGATTCACTGACGGCGCTGCGAGGCGTCGGTCCGGCACTGGCCGAGCGGCTCGGC
>JBLYYV010000087.1:0-9096 GCA_048550095.1 Gammaproteobacteria bacterium | reverse complement strand
CGAAGGTCTCGGGAACGACGATGCCCGTCAGGTTCGCGAAGCGGAACAGCGAGGCGAACGAGGCACGCTTCAGGGTCAGCGCGGTGCCCATCGCCGCCGTGATCGACGTAGGCCCGGATTCGACGGCGTGATCGATGAACTTGTCGGCAATCTCCGTCGCCGCCTGCTCCCACGAGATCCTCTCCCACTGACCCGCGCCGCGCTCGCCGACGCGCTTCATCGGGTACAGCACCCGCTGCTTGCCGTACATGTACTTGGAGGCCCGGTTGCCTTTCTGGCAGCCGCGCGGGCCGTAGTCGGGCGTGTCGTCGCCCGAGCGGCCGTACTCGCCCTGCTGTTCCTCGCGCCAGACGATGCCGTCCTTGACGTAGATATTGAACGCGCAATGGCCGGTGCAGTTGATCCCGCGACTGCCGTGCACGACGCGATCCCACGTCCACTTCTGCCGCATCAGGTCTTCCCAGGCCCCGTAGGGCGCATCGGGCGCCGCCTGGCCCAGGGCGGCCGGTGCCGCGTAGTTCAGGGACAAACCCGCAGCGACTGCGCCGCTGCCCCGCAGAAACTCGCGTCGATCCGTGGAAAACTGACTCATCGGATGCCTCCGTACTGCAACTACCCCGGATTCTAAATCAAACCAGCCTTGATCAAGCGCTCAATGTTCGCTTCCTGCCGCTTGCGGAATACATCCCGGTCGGGTGGCTCCACGACCTCGCCGTTGTCGAGCAGGAAGTTGCCGCGATGGTGGTCGGCCTGCGCATAACTGTCCGCGAACAGTCCGTAGGCCTGCCGCGACAGGATATTCGCCATGCCGATGCGGCGTCGCTCGCGCCGCAGCGCGCCGATGTCGAGGACGGCATTCGCGGACATGCTCTCGCCGCCGCCGGCGGACTCGGCCATGACCTGGCCGTGCGGGTCGACGATTTTCGACATCGCGCTGCACGTGTAGGCCGGAATCGGGATGTTGTCGATGCTCGCCGAATTCGGCGATACCACGTAGGCCATGCTCTCGACGGCACGGGCGCGCCGACACAATTCCTTGATGGTCAATTGCGGGCTGCCAGGCTCGCTGGTCGGATGGATGATCACTTCCGCGCCGCGCATGACGTGCATGCGCGTGAACTCCGGATACAGGATTTCTTCGGACGCGATCATTGCCAGGTTCCCGATCTCGGTCTTGGCGACCGGAAAGACACCGTCGAGGCCGTAGATGTCCAGATATTTGTCCCAGACATCATGAGGCGTCGGCTCGAAGCTCGACGTCAGGCGGCGATAGCGCAGGATGACGTCGCCCGACGGTCCGATGATGAAGCAGACCTGGAAATAGAGCTGCGGAAAATTCGGGTCGACCTCGTAGACGTTACCGGCAAGGTAGATGTTGTTTTCCTGAGCAATCCTGCCGAGCTCCTGATACTCAGGGCCGTCGTAGGCAAAACATGCCTTCTCGCGCCATTCGGCCGGCGACTCCCGCATCGGAAAGCCCGTCACGGCGTATTCCGGCAGCGCGACGAGCTTGACCGGCACGCCGTAGAACCACTGGCAGAAATTAGTCGCGGTCGTCACGTAGCCCTCGATCGTAGCGATATTGCCCGCGATGCGCTCGCGCGCCTGGGTGACATCGGAAATCAGGTTGACGCCGTTGCACGCGACCTGCAATGCAACCGCGATAAATTCCGGACCCGTCGTATCGTGCTCCGACATAGAGCTTCCCCTCTGCTAATTTGGTTTCGCGCCGTCTGTGCGGCTGTCATCGGGGAGTATAGTGACGCCCGTGGCCGGGTTGGATCAGTAACCGCCCTGTTCGACCGCGTGTCAGCCAGATCCGACGTGATCCGCAGCCGGACCCATAGCATAATTTGCGGGCATGTCGGGGTTGCGGCCCTGAATGCATGGCGAGCTGGCGGTGAAATGCGATGGCTGGAACGACAATGAAAAGAAAAAAATGGCGCAATCCGATCATGGAGCCAACGCTGAACAGCACGGGTTTCATGTTCAAGGTCCTGGATGAATACGCGCAGGACTTCATCGAGTACGCGGGACAGATCGACGACCCGGTCCTCGAAATCGGCTGCGCATTCGGCAACGTGACGATTCCGGCACTCGAAGCCGGTGGCCAGGTGACGGCATGCGACCTCGAGCAGCAACACCTGGACATCCTCGCCGATAAAACTCCGCCGGAACTGAGCAGCCGCCTTCAATGCGTTCAGGGGCAGCTACCGTACGTCGATTTCCCGCAAGCGCAGTTTGGCGCGGTGCTGTGCTCACGCGTATTGCACTTCCTCGATGGCTCGGCGATCGACGCGTCTGTGCGCAAAATGTATTCGTGGGTGAAGCCCGGTGGTCGCCTCTACCTGATCATCGATACGCCCTATGGCATCTGGCGCAAATTGATCCCGATTTTCGAAGCGAAAAAGGAACGCGGGGACCGCTGGCCCGGCCTGATGATCGGGCTCGAGAATTACCTGCCATTCGTCCCGGCAGACCGTTCGCTCGAGGGACCCCCGTTCATGAACCTGCTGGATCCCGATATTCTGACGCGCGTTTGCACCGAAGCTGGCTTCGAAGTCGAGCGGGCCGGATTCATCGATCGCTCCGACTTCGGCGGCCTGGGCCGAATGGACGGCCGCGAGAACGCCGGCATCATCGCGCACCGGCCCGAATAGGCGATCCGGGTTAGTCGAGACCGTCGATACCGACCCCGGGAAACGCGGCCCGCAGGATCGACAGCAAACACTCGTCCAGCCTCGCATCCCGTTCTCCGTCATGACGTTCGGCATAACGGACCAGGCTTTGTCGCACGTGGTCGCACATGATGTCATCGGCAATGGCCCGTGGCGGCGCGGGCGGCGCCAATTCCTCGAGGATCAGCTGCTCGACGTGTTCCGCGTCGAGTTCGACGTCGTGCATGGACGGCCGGAAAACCTCGAGCAGAAACTCGGGGACACCGAGCGGTTCGTCGCGACATGCCCTTCTGATCTGCCGCAACGGTTCGATCACGCGATCGCGCCAATCCCGCGTGCGCCTGATACAGGCGTCGACGTCATTATTTTCGAGCGGGCCACGCCCGGTTGAACCGACCCAAACGCAAAACAGAATGATGTTCACATCCAGGCCATAACGGTCCTGCAGAAACAGGCACGCGTCGGCGACGCCGGGCCGACCGTAAAGCGACAACGAGAAGTCCCAGAAAGGGCTGTTCTGAAAATCTTTTTTCATGCACCGCATTCATCAAGTCAAACGTCGAATCGAACGCCGTTTCGACAGATTAGCAAGTAAAACAGGCAACGAATTTACATAACGTGACGTATTTCGCGCTATGACCGCGAAAACGTGACCAGATAAGTTATATCAAAGGTTTAGCGTTGCTAAACTTCATTTTGCATACGTCAATTTTACGCGCTCGCAATACGCCGCGGCGTATTAACTCAACATTCATGACATACGACTCGCGCAAAACCGGCAACGACGATCTACCAGAGGAGTTCGGACAGACGCTCGAGTCTTACATACTCGGCGCTGTCAGCATCGAACAAATCAGGCGCACGATTGGCGCTCTCCTGAGTCGCAACCAGGACTGGGGCCCCGAAATGCTGACGGCCATCGACACGGCATTTCAGGACGGCCATCTGAACGGCACCGCGCATCGCACGTTGATGACCGAGATCGACCTCGGCACGTCCGAGGACGAACCGACGGAATGGTCGGAGGAAATTCGCGCGGAAGCGGGCAGCGAACCGACCACCAGCAATGCTGACGCGCACACAGCAGCCGCTGCGTCGGAACATGCCGCGAACCGGCCACCACTCGAGTCGCAGCCCACCGGCCTTGCGACCGACACCGATACCAACCCGCCGGTTCTGACCCAGGCAGTCGATTCCGCCGAACCGCAGGCCGAGGCGCCGCCCGAACGGAAACCAATCGGTTCAGGAACGCTGCTGCAACACCGCTTCCTGCTGAAGGAGAAAGCCGGCACGGGCAGTATGGGCGACGTATACAAGGCGCTCGACCGCGAGAAAGAAGCGTCCGGCTCTCCGGAACCCTGGGTCGCCGTCAAGATCGTTTCGCAGAAGTTCTCGCGCAATCCGAACGCGCTGGAAGCACTCAAGCAGGAAGCGGCGCACGGCCAGCGACTCGTTCACCCGAATATAATTCGCGTTTTCGATTTCGACTGGGACGGCGACCTGTTCTTTATGACGATGGAGTGGCTGGAGGGTCGTTCGCTCGTCGACATTCTCAACGGCCGCAGGTTTCAGCCGCTGCCGTTCCCGCAGGCAAACTCGATCATCCAGGGCCTGTGTCATGGTCTCGCCTACGCTCACAAGCAAGGCATCGTCCATGCCGACATCAAGCCCGGCAACATATTTATCACGCGTGCCGGCCATGTGAAGTTGCTGGACTTCGGTATCGCACGCGCTACCGATGGCATGCCGACCGACTTTGATGCGACCGGTATCGGCGCGCATACGCCGGCGTATTCGAGTTGCGAGGTTCTCGAGGGCGCACCGACAGCGGCCGTCGACGATATCTACTCGCTGGGGTGCGTCGCGTATCGACTGCTGGCCGGTCGGCGCGCTTTCGGCGGCGCTACGGCGCTCGAAGCCGAGACGAACCAGACCGACCTGCAACGCATACCGAACCTGAGCGATTCGCAATGGAACGCGTTGCAAAACGCGCTGACGCTGCGGCGAATGCATCGCACCCCGGACGTCGCGACTTTCGTCGCGGAATTCTCGGACCAGGCAACCGTCGATATGACGAGGCCGCTGCCGGCTGAATTGCGAACGCAGCCGCCGCCCGAGCCAATAGAGCCACCGGCCGACGAGCACCGCGGCCTGCCGCTCAAGGTCGCGGTACCGGCACTGGCGGCCGTCCTGACCGCCATTGCGGCCGTGCTTTGGTGGCCGATGG
The DNA here is from genome assembly GCA_048550095.1 of Gammaproteobacteria bacterium. Lineage (GTDB taxonomy): Bacteria > Pseudomonadota > Gammaproteobacteria > Steroidobacterales > SMWD01. The sequence continues at coordinate 4,191 of JBLYYV010000087.1, read as the reverse complement.
ATTCCGAGGTTGGGCCGCCCGTGCCGGCCGCTTCATTGCCGCAACCGACGGAACGCAACCAGGAGACAGACACGCTGCGCCTGATGTCAGAGATGCAAGCGGACGCGGCCGCAGACGAGTCGAACGCATCGACGGGCGTTTCGTCCGGTGAAGACATCAGTGACGCGCCGGTCGCCGAATCCGTTACGACGGAGTCGACCGATGCCAGCGCCGCCAATACGACGATGGCCGAGACGGAGGCTGTGGCGGATTCCGACGCGCGGGAGGCCGCGGCAGCAGCCGCCGCGGTGTTGGCGACACAAGCCGCCGGCCGAGACGCGGCGTCCGCGGCGGAACCCGAGAAGGTAGCTACCCCGCAAACGCCCGATACGCCGGCAGCACAATCAGTCCGAGCCACATCGACCACGGATTCGGATACCTTCGAGTCGCTGCTCGATGCCGCCAACGAACGCATGGACGAAGGGCGGTTGCTCGAACCGGAAGAAGACAGCGCCAGGCACTACCTGGGTGAACTGGAAGCGATTGCGTCCGATTCACCGGAACTGCAGCAGGCTAAATTGCGCCTCGCGAACCTGATGTTGCTCGAAGCGATGGTCGCAATCACGGATGAACGCTTCAATGTGGCGGAAAACTGGATCGCGACAACGCGGGAACTGCAGGTTCCAGACGCGATGATCGAGCGTTACGAACAGGAGCTTCAGGACGCGCGCGACGCGAAAGCCACGCGCGCGAGCGAGAGCCTCGGCGCGATTTTCGCGTCCGCCACTCCGGCGGCGATTCTCGCGGATCCTGACGTATCGTTCGACACGTCAACGGAAACCAGATCGATGGCAACCGTCGACGCGGACATGGTCGCTCAACCGACGACGCTGGCGATGGTCCTGCCGGGCGCCGCGCCGACACCGGAAGGTGCAACGGCAGCGCTGCCCACGCCAGAAGCAGAGCCGGATCCCGGACCCGTGATCATGCCCATTTCCGCGTTCGAGTTTCGCCGTTTCGTCGAGCCCGAGCGCCCATCCGGCCCGTTCGCCCGCAACAAGGAAGGCTGGGTCGAAGTTCGCTTCCGCGTCAACGAGAAAGGCAAGCCCATCGAGATCGAGATCAGCGACTCCGAACCGGCCGACGTTTTCGATCAGGCCGCATTGTCGGCGATCCGCAAGTGGCGTTTCGAACCGTACCTCGTCGGCGGCCAACCGGCGGTAATGTCCACGGGCGTGCGCCTCCGCTTTCAAAAATAGCCCGCGGCCGCGAGGCTTTTCTCGCTACAATCCCAGCGGCGTGAAGATATCGCGCTTGCGGAACAGGCTCGATAAAAACCGCCACCTCACCTTGCCGGGCGTCAGCCAGCGAATCGCATCTCCGTTCTTCGTTGATTTCAACATGCCTTCCACCAGGAACGGCGTTACCGTTTCAACCGTGTCCGCGAGAATATTCAGGATCTTCTTGGTCTGCTCCCACCGCTCGCCGCGCTGATCGGGGGGCGGCACGAGCATATCCGTGACGACGATGCCCGGACTCAAATAACCCATGCGTACCGGCGTCTTCGCCAGTTCCTCGGAGATCGACTTCGTGAAGTAGCGCAGCGCGTACTTCGTCATGCCGTACACGCCGGCGGTCGGCCGGGTCTGGCCGTTGCTGCCGAACCCTTCCATGTTGAATATCGTCCCCCCGCCCTGCTTGTACATGCCCGGAATCACCACGCGATTGCAATTGAGCAGGCCGACGACGTTGGTTTGTATCGTCAACAGGTAGTCATCGACGGGCAGCGCGAAGAACGGCATCTTCAGACCATCCCGGCCCGCATTATTGATCCAGATATCGACCGAACCGAGCGATTCGAGTGAAGCTGCCCACAGTTTCTCGACGTCGCCGTAGTTCGCGACGTCGCACTCGACCCCGGCGACCGAACGTTGCGGGAATTCCGCGCGCAAGCTTTCGACACCCTCAGCGACCGCCTGGGTCGAGCGACTGGAGATCATGACGTCATGGCCGCGTTTCAGGAACTCGCGCGCCATGCCATAGCCGATGCCCTTGGTACTTCCGGTAATTACGATGTTCATTTGCACGTCCGCCTAGAATCAGGCTGCTCACGTTAGTATGCTCGCGTCACCGAGGCAAACGACAACACCAATGAAGCCTTTCGCCGTATTCGTATTCTGCGTTGCCACCGCCGCAGCGACTGCGCAGACGCCCGCCGAGCCTATGTGGCAGCACTACGCCGGTGATCTCGGAGGACAGCAATATTCGCCGCTGGACCAGGTGAATGCCGCCAATGTCAGCCAACTCGAAGTCGCCTGGCAATACCGCAGCGGCGAACTGACGCGGCGCTCCGAGTTTCAGAATGCGACCGCGAAGGTGCAGGTGAATCCGATCCTGCTGCCGCCGGCAGCCGGCGGCAGCCTCGTGATGTGCACGCCCTTCAATCGCATCGTTGCCCTCGACCCGTCGCGCGGCATAGAGCGCTGGGCGTATGACCCGCGGACACGCATCAGTGGTTACGCGACCGAAGGCGACCCGCAGGGGCTCGAGAGCCCTGCGTTCGCGAATTGTCGCGGCGTTGCATACTGGGAGGATCAGGCCGCGGATGCGGATGCGAATTGCCACCACCGGCTGCTGATGGCGACGAACGACCTGCGTCTCATAGCGATCGATGCGACGAATGGCGAAGTCTGCGAGGCGTTCGCCGAGCAAGGCATTGCCGAGCTGGAGTCAGCGATTCTCGGCGCGCATCCGTCGGGCGCCATCGGCGAAGTCCGGTTCGCCAACCCGCCGACCATCGTGAACGGCATTGCCGTCGTCGGGTCCATCGTCCGGGACAATCATCGATTCAATGCGCCGAGCGGCGCGGTTCGCGCGTTCGACGCACGCACGGGCGCACCGCGCTGGACCTTCGACCCGATTCCCCGCGATGCGGAGGAGGCGCGCAAAATTGGCTGGACAGACGAATCGGCCGCCAACACGGGGGGCGCCAACGTCTGGGGCATGATCAGTGCCGACGCTGAACGCGACCTGTTGTTCCTGCCGACCAGTGGTCCGTCACCTGATTTTTTCGGCGGTACGCGGCCCGGTGACAACCGCTATGCCGATTCGATCGTCGCATTGCGAGCATCGACGGGGGAAGTCGTCTGGCACTTTCAGACGATTCATCACGACGTCTGGGACTACGACAACGCCGCGCAACCCACCTTGATAGAACTCGAGAAAGACGGGCAACCCTTTCCGGCGGTCATTCAAGCGACCAAGACCGGCATGGTCTACATCTTTCACCGCGAGACCGGCGAACCCTATTTCCCGATCGAGGAGCGTCCGGTGCCGCAGGACGGAGTTCCGGGAGAAATCCTGTCGCCGACGCAGCCGTTTCCGACAAAACCGCCGCCGCTGGTACCGCACGATTTCGGCCCGGACGAGTTCTGGGGAATTACTTTTCTCGATCGCGGCGCGTGTCGCAGCGAATACGAAGGGCACCGGACCGGACCCATCTTCACGCCGCCATCGACCGAGGGCACGATCGTCATCCCGTCGACCGCGGGCGGCGTCAACTGGGGCGGAGTCGCCGTTGATCCGAACAACCGGATTCTCGTGACCAAGGTCCTGCGCATGGGTCACGTCGTGCAACTGATTCCGCTGGAAGAACTGGATGGTATCGTCGATTCGAGTGCGGAGAACATGATGGGCACGCCGGCCCCGCTGCGCGGGACGCCGTACGCACTGAAACAGGGTCCGTTCGTCTCGCCGATGTTCACGCCGTGCAGCGCGCCGCCGTTTGCCGCGGTCGTCGCGGTGGATCTCGTCGCCGGCGATATTTTGTGGCAGAGCACGCTCGGCACGCTGGATGTCATGATGCCGTTTCCGATCCCGTTGAAATGGGGAACCGCCGCCTTCGGCGGGCCGATCGTGACGGCCGGAGGGCTCGTTTTCGTTGGCGCCACTCAGGACAACCGCTTTCGGGCGTTCGACATCGACACCGGCGAGGAACTCTGGAGCGCGATGCTGCCCACCGGGGCGTTTGCGATTCCGATGACCTATGAAGCCGATGGGCGGCAATTCGTCGTCATTGCATCCGGCGGGCACCCGTTCATCTACCCGTTCCCCGGCGACTACCTGACGGCATTCGCGCTGCCGGTCGCGGATTGATCCGAAACGACCCAAAATGGTCACGGCCTGCACCCGGTCGTGCGCAGCGCACTTGGG
>JBLYYV010000086.1:0-10580 GCA_048550095.1 Gammaproteobacteria bacterium | reverse complement strand
CGGCCCGACCGGCGGTATGTGCGATGTCACGCCGACGGTACTCAGCGCGCAGGTGTTCGCCGCCGACGGGGTGACGCCCGTGCCGGGCAAGGGTCCGCTGACGCAGGGCGCCGACTTCTCGCTGAGTTACAACGGCGCACCCGACTGCCGCCTCGACCTGGTCATGCTCGGCGCAGCCGCGACGCTCGGCCCGAGCGAGCGCCTGATCGTGACGTACCGGACCGAGCTCGACGGTGACAGCGACAACAACGTCACGCTGACCAATGTCGCCGCCGCGACGCAGTGGTTCAGCAATGATCCGAGCGACACCAATCGACTGACCTATGCGCGCACGTTGACGAACGGCACGGTCGGCACGCTCGACCACGAAGACGCTCACACGGTCACTGTCGCACTGACGGGGTATTTCTTCGAGAAGAGCGTCGAGAACCTGACGACCGGGGTGAACCCGTCGCCGACGGCCGCGCCGGGTGACACGCTGCGTTATACGCTGCGCCTGAGGACGACCGACACGCCGCTCGCCAACGTGAGCTTCGTCGACGATCTCGGCGCGATGAACATGGCGCAGGTGTTCGTGCCCGGATCGATGCAGCTCGTCGCCGGCACGGTTCCGCCCGGCGCGGACGCCAGTAATACCGATCCCAACGCTGGCACGAATGGCGCCGGCATCCTCGATGTGCGCAACCTGAATGTGCCCGTCGACAGCGAAGTCCTCGTCCAGTTCGACGTGACGCTGGCGTCGGTGCTCGGCAACGGCGTGCTGGTGCTGAACCAGGCGGACCTGCTGGGCGCCACCCAGCCGACCGTTAGCGACGATCCGAACATCAACGGACGCGCGAATCCCGATATCGCCGGCGACGAGGATCCGACCCGGGTGCGCATCGTGTCGGCCCCGGATTTCCGGGTCGAGAAGATCTCGACCTATTTGACGGGCGACCCGACCGTGTTGCTGGCCGGGGAGACGCTCCGTTACACGATCACGGTGCAGAATTCGGGCACCGCGGACGCGACCGATGTCACGCTCGTCGACCAGATCCCGACCAACACGGCGTACGTACCGGGCAGTACGACGTTGAATGGCGTCGCGCTCGCGGATAACGGCACGGGCGGTTCGCCGTTGACCGACGGCATCCTGATCAACGCACCCGGCGACCCCACGCCGGGCGTGATGCGTGCAAACGTGGCCAACAACGTTGCGACGATCGCGTTCGACGTCGTCGTCGATCCCGACACACCGGACGGCATCGTCCTGTCCAACCAGGCGTTCCTCAGTGCACCCGCTCAGGGCATCGCGAATCAGCCGTCGGATGATCCGCGCACCGAGATACTCGACGACCCGACGATGGACATCGTCGGGCGCCTGCCGTTGTTGTTCGCGACCAAGTCGGCTGCGTTGCAGGTCGACGCGACCTCGCCGGGCATCGTCGACCCGGGCGACGTTCTGCGCTACACGATCACCGTCTATAACAACGGTACCGTGCCGGCGACGGTCGTCGAGTTGTTCGACGACGTGCCGGTCAACACGACTTACGTAGCGGATACGCTGACGCTGAACGGGGCGCCGGTCGGCCAGCCCGACGGCGGCGTGTTCCCGCTGGCGGCGCGCCTCCCGATCAGTTCTTCCGACCTGACGCCGCCATTGCCGGGCACGGGCGAGGGCGTGCTGTCGCCGGGCGAGTCGGCGGTGGTGCAGTTCGATCTGCTCGTCGATCCCGCCGTGCCGACCGGCACGTTGATCACGAACCAGGCGACGATCTACAGCGAGGAGGTGGCGAACCTGCTGACGGACGGTGACGGCAATCCGGCGACCGGGCCCGAGCCCACCGTCGTCGTCGTGGGCGATGCCCAGCAGCTCAGTATCGTCAAGGAAGTGACCGTCGTCGGCGGTGGCTTCGTGCTCGCGGGCTCCATACTCGAGTACGCGGTCACGGTGCAGAACATCGGCGCCGTGCCGGCGTTCTACGTCGTGATCACCGACGATCTGGACGCGTCCAATCCCGGTTACCTGAATTACATCGACCAGTCCGCGACGTTGAACGGTCTGCCGGACGGCGTCACGGTCACCGGTGCGTTGATCACCGCCGACTATGCGGCCGAGTATGGGCCGCTGCAGCCGGGCGAGTCCGTCGTGCTGCGCTTCCGGGCGGAGATCGATCCGGATCTCGCGACCGGCACGCCTGTCACGAATATCGGCCGGGTGTCCTGGAACGATCCGCTGCAATGGGCGGAGGCGAGTGTCAGGGTCGACGTCGGCGCGATGGTCGGGACCGGCATCCTGAGCGGCACCGTCTGGCACGATGCCGATTTCGACGACACGCTGGACGCCACCGAGCGCCTGTTGACGGGGTGGACCGTGACGCTCGTGGTCGACGATCGGGCCTTGCGCAGCGTTACGACCGGGGCGGACGGCGTGTTCGTCATGGCAGCGGTGTTGCCGAATTACCTGACGGGCGAGCAGTATTCGCTGCGCTTCGAGGCACCCGGCGCGGGCGCGCGGACCGCATCGCTCGGCTACACGGACTCAGAGTTCACGGACGGCCTGCAACGCATCGACGACATCGTCGTCAACCTTAACAGCGTCCTGAGGGACCTGAATCTGCCGATCGATCCGAACGGCGTTATATACGATTCGCTGACACGTCGATCGCTGTCCGGCGCGACGCTGACCCTGATCGATGCCGCCGGCGGTTCCGTGCTGCCGGGCAGTTGTTTCGACGATCCGGCTCAGCAGGATCAGGTCACGCTGGGCGACGGCTATTACAAGTTCGACCTGAACTTCTCCGATCCGGCCTGCCCGAGTGGCGCGAATTATGCGATCCGCGTGACGCCGCCCGGCGGCAACTTCATCGACGGCGCATCGGAGTTGATTCCGCCGGCCTCCGACCTGACGACTCTGCCGTTCAACGTGCCGCTGTGCGCCGCCTCGACCAACGACGCGATCGTCGCGACGACCGAGCATTGCGAGGTACAGGCGTCGGCGCTCGCGCCGGCTACGTCGATCGTCGCCGCGAGCGCGGGCACGGCGTATCACATGCACCTGACGCTCGACAACAGCCGTTCGCCGGGCTCGAGCCAGCTATTCAATAATCACATCCCGATCGATCAGGATTTAAGCGGCGCGGTCTCGATCACGAAGACGACGCCGATGTTCAACGTGACGCGCGGCCAGATGGTGCCGTACGTCATCACGATCGACAGCACGTTCGGCATCGACTTGGCCGGCGTCGGCGTCATCGATCGCCTGCCCGCGGGCTTCAGCTATATCGAAGGCTCGGCGCGCTTCGACGACCAGGAGCTCGAGCCGGCGATTGTCGGCCGCGAGCTGGTCTGGTCCGACCTGACGCTCGAGAGCTCGGGGCAGCACTCCATCAAGTTGCTGCTGGCGGTGGGCGCCGGCGTCAGCGAGGGCGAGTTCACGAACCGCGCGCAGGCGGTCAGCTCGGCGACGGGCACGCCGCTGTCCGCCGAGGCGACCGCGACCGTGCGGCTCGTGCCCGACCCGACCTTCGACTGTACGGACCTGACCGGCAAGGTATTCAACGATGGCAACCGGGACGGTTTCCAGGACGAAGGCGAGGAAGGCCTGTCCAACGTCCGCGTCGTCACCGGCAACGGCCTCGTCGCGACGACGGATTCGTACGGTCGCTATCACATCACCTGCGCGGCCGTGCCGAATGAGAGTCGTGGCAGCAACTTCGTGCTGAAGCTCGACGATCGCACGCTGCCCACGGGCTTTCGCTCGTCGACGCGGCCCGTGCAGGTGCAGCGCGCCACGCGCGGTAAGGCGCTGAAGATCAACTTCGGCGCGTCGATCCACCGCGTCGTCGGTATGGACATCGCCGACGCCGTGTTCGAGCCGGACAGCGTCGAATTACGCCAGCAGTGGAAGCCGCGCATCGAGGTGCTGCTCGACGAACTGAAGAAGGCGCCCGCGGTGTTGCGGCTGTCGTATGTAGCGGATATCGAAGACGAGCCGCTCGTCGAACGACGCCTCGATCGGTTCAAGAGCGACATCATGGACGCGTGGCGCGAGGAAAACTGTTGCTACGAACTCGTCATCGAGCCTGAGATCTTCTGGCGCCGCGGCGGTCCGCCGGACCGGAACGGGGAGGCGTCCAGATGAGCGGGATGCCCAAACTCGGATATTGGCTGCTGTCGGGCGCCGCGCTGCTGACGCTGCAGGCGCAGGCTGCGCGCGTCGACGAGGCGCCGATGGGCGAGGCCGTCGAGCGGCACCTGCCGGATGACGTGACGTTCATGCAATGGGTCCAGGATCCTGAGCGCATCGCCCGTGACGAGGGTGACATGCTCGATACGCGTGAGATCGTCGCCGAAGAACTCGAGACCGTGAAGCTCAGCAACCTGGTGCCGCCAGTCCACTTCGAGTCCGGTGTTGCCGAGATCCCGGATTCGACTGTCGAGTCGCTGGCCGGCATCCTCGAGCGCATGCGCGACCGCATCAATGTCCGCCTGCACCTGATCGGTCACGCGGACAACCGGCCGCTGTCGCCGCGACTCGAGAAGATTTACGGCGACAATTCCGGCCTGTCGCGTGAACGCGCCGGTCAGGTGGCGGAGCATTTTCAGGGCTCCCTCGCGCTGCCGCCCGAAGCGATATCGTATGAGTGGGCCGGCGACGCCGATCCGATTGCATCCAACCTGAACGAAGAGGGCCGCGCGCTGAATCGCCGCGTGGAAATCGAAGTCTGGTACGACGAGGTGAAAGAGCGTGTGGCGCTCGAAGAATTCCTCGTGCCGCACGAAATCAAGCGCGTCAAAGTCTGTCGCATGGAAACGGTCTGCAAGCTCAGCTTTATCGACGGCCACGCGCGACGCGCCCGCGTACAGAACCTGATCGCACCGCTGCATTACGATCAGGAAGCGATCGACGTGACGCAATCGTTCGTCGAGCAGGTCCGGCAGAGCCTGGAGAACCTGCGCGACAAGAACAATGTCGTCGTCAGATTCGTCGGCTTTACGGACGATTTGCCACTGACCGGCCGCACCGAACGTATTTACGGCGATCATGCCGGCCTTTCCAAGGCGCGCGCCCGGCGCGTTGCCCTCGCGGTGCAGGAGAGCCTGAGTCTCCCAACGGCCACCATCGCCAGTGACGGTCAGGGCTCGTCGCGTCCGCTGGCGTCGAACGAGACGGTGCAGGGGCGGGCGCTCAATCGTCGCGTCGAGGTCGAGTTCTGGTACGACGACCCGTTGCAGGATTTGCCCGACGAGCCGCAGCTCTGTCCCGAGTCCGCCGGCGCCGAACTGGTCACGAAAGTTTACGATCCGCCGTGGGGCCGGATCGACGATGTCCAGTTCGTTAACGGGAAGCCGGCATTGCCGGCCGGACACACCGAGAAATTGCGGCGTGCCCTCGACGACGTTGCCGACAAGACCAACCCGCGACTTCGCTTCGTCGGCTACACGCGTAACGAGCGCCTGACTCGTCGCGCGGCGAGCGTCTACGGCGACGACATCGGTTTCTCAACCTCGCGGGCGCGACGCACGATGGAGCGGGTCGCGGCCGACATGCATCTCGAGGCCGGGCAGCACGAGTTCGAAGGCCGCGGCTACGTGCACTCCAACGACGTCATCAACGCGGGCTTCACCCAGGGTGAGACCTCGCACGTCGCGATCGAGGTCGTCTACGACGAACTGGCGGTGCTCGACGATTACGAGGGCGTGGATGTCACGCGCCTGACCCGCGAGATCACGCCGCGCAATCCGCTCGGCCTGAATCTGATGCGCATCACGGTGGACGGCGTGCCGATCGACGATCCGAAACGCAGTTCGTCCGATATCCAGCGCTGCACCGACGTGGCGCTGCAGGTCGCCGACATTCAGTTCGGATTCGACAATCTGCGTTCCTCGCCGCGGCTCAGTGGCGCCGTGAGCCCGCAACAGGTCAATATCTCCCGAATCATCGATTACGAAACCCGGGTGTCGCCGGTGCAGTTCCGGATGTACGCCAACTACTCGCACTTCATCGAACGTGCCGAGGTCCGCGTGTTCCATGCCGGCCGGTCGCTGGAATCAGAGCCGCTCGACGTCATCGATATCGAGGTGGACGGCGTTGCGGTCTGGCAGCCGCCGGCCCTGTGGTTCAAGGGCCCGACCCACGAGCTCGCCTATGTCATTCGCGCGTACGGTGCGGACGGCAATTTCGATGAGACGCACCCGCAGCCGCTGTGGGTCGTATACGGGCCCGTCGAAAAACAACCCGATGACGCGGAGCCGGAAGACGGCTTAGAACCCGATCCGGAGCTATTCGCCGGCTACGGTCAGAACGCACTCAGCGTGCACAACATCGGTCTTAGCAGCGGCACCGTCAGCGTGAGCGGTACCGGTATCGGCCCGGAACAGGAAGTGTACGTGGCGGGCCGCCCGGTGCCGGTAGCCGAGAACGGTAGCTTCATCGCCGAGGAAATCCTGCCGGGCGGCGCGCACACCGTCGAAGTCGCGGTTGTCGACGAAGAGGGCAGCGGCGAGCTCTACCTCCGCGATCTCGAGCTGGAAACCAGTGACTGGTTCTACGTCGGCATGGCGGACCTGACGCTGGCGAGCGGCAGCAGCAGCGGCCCGGTCGATCTGTTGCAGGGTGATAATCCGCAGCAGGACATCGACTCGAACGCCGACGGGCGGATCGCCTTCTTCGTCAACGGCAAGTTCAGCGATCACTGGAAGTTGACGGCGAGCGCCGATACGCGTGAAGGCTCGCTCGACGAGATCTTCAGCAACTTCATGGACAAATCGCCGCGCGCGCTGTTCCGTCGTATCGACCCCGATTATTTCTATCCGACGTTCGGTGATGACAGCACCGTGCAGGAAATGGCGCCGACACAGGGCAAGTTCTTCGTGCGCGTCAGCGACGAAGATCGTTACGCTCAGTGGGGTAACTTCACCGTCGGCTACATGGACAACGAACTGGCGCAGGTCGATCGCGGCCTGTACGGCGCGAACGTGCACTACCAGACCGACGCGACGACCGACTTCGGCGAGCAGCGCTTTGCCGTCGACGCGTTCGCCGCCGAGCCCGGCACCGTGCCAGGGCGCGATGAATTCCGCGGGACCGGCGGCTCTCTTTACTTCTTGAATCGGCAGGACATCCTGACGGGGTCGGAGCGCGTGCGCATCGAGTTGCGCGACAAGGCGTCCGGCATCGTGACCGGCGTCGTGAACCTGACGCCCGTCATGGATTATGACGTCGACTATCTGCAGGGCCGCATCCTGTTGAACGAGGCGCTGCCGTCGACGGTTCAGGACGACTTGCTGGTGCGCGAGAACGCCCTCAGCGGCGACGCGGCCTACCTCGTCGTGCGCTACGAATACACGCCGGGATTCGAGGAGATCGACGGATTGTCCGCCGGCGGCCAGGCGAGCGCGTGGCTCGGCGACTACGTCCGACTCGGCGTGACGACCGACCGCAACGGCGAGGGTGACGAAGAAAGCAGCCTGAACGCCGCCGACCTGACGCTGCGCTACGATGCGCGCTCGTGGCTGAAGGTACAGCAGGCGCAGAGCGATGGCATGGTGGCGATGCCGATGCAATCCAATGACGGCGGGTTCGAGTTTGTCGGCTACGACCCGGCGGCGTTCGTCGACACCGATGCCGGCGCGAGTCGTGTTGATGTGAGCCTGTCGTCGAACGAATTGCTTCGTTACGGCGACAGCCTGGTGACGGCGTACGTCCAGGAAGTCGATGCCGGCTACTCGGCGCCGGGCATGCTGGCGCTGAAAGATACGACGAACTACGGCGGTAGCTTCAGCATGCCGATCAGGGAGGTCTTCGGCCTGACCGGCAAGCTTGACCACAGCGAACAGACGCTGGGGCTCGAGACGCGCGCGTATGAGGTCGACCTGAACTACCAGCTGAGCTATCGCTGGGACGTCAGCGCCGGTTACCGGGTGGACGATCGCGTCGACAACTCTCCGGTGGTCGTGCCGACCCAGGAGCTGGGCGAGCGTACCGATGCGGTGCTGCAGGTCGGCTACGATTCGAAGAAAGACTGGAGTGCCTATACATTCATCCAGGACACGCTGTCCACGACCGGCAATCGCAGTTCCAATGCGCGTACCGGCGTCGGCGGCGCGTATCGGTTATCGGAGGCACTGCAGATCGACGCCGAGATATCGAACGGCGACCTTGGCCGCGGCGGCCGCGTCGGCACCAACTACCTGTTCTCGGAGCGCACCAGCGCGTACGTCAATTACGCACTGGAGAATGAACGTGCGGACGCCGCGATGCTTTCCGCTCGCGGCAGCCAGGGCAATCTCGTCGCGGGTATCAAGACGCGGCTGGCTGACAGCACCAGCGTCTTCCTGGAGGAGCGTTACCAGCACGACGACCTGATGACGGGGATGACGCACGCCACCGGCATGACCTTCGCGCCATCATCGGCCTGGAACTTCGGCGTCAACACCGATATCGGCACCCTGCAGGACCGCCAGACCAGCGCCGAGACCGAACGCGTCGCCGGTGGCATCCAGTTCGGCGCCGGATTCGAGGCGCTGCAGTTCTCGACCGGACTCGAGTACATCAGCGATGACGCAGAGCAGCTGGATCTTTCGCGTACGCAGCGAACGACCTGGTTGTTCCGTAGTAACTTCAAGTACCAGCTCAACCCGAGCGCGCGCCTGCTCGGCAAGCTCGACCACTCGGATAGCGAGAGCTCGCTCGGTACGTTCTACGACGGCGGATTCACCGAGGCCGTATTTGGATACGCTTTGCGGCCGATCGACAACGATCGTCTGAATCTGCTGGCCAAGTACACGTACTTCTTCAACGTGCCAACCAGCGACCAGGTGAGCCTGCAAAACCTCGCCGCGGAATTCATTCAGAAGAGCCACGTAGCCGCGGTCGACGTGACCTACGACATCAAGCCGTGGTTCTCGATCGGCGGCAAATACGCGCATCGCCTCGGCCAGATCAGCCTGGATCGCGACAGCTCAGACTTCTTTGACAACAACGCCGACCTCGTTGTCGTACGCGGTGATTTCCGGTTCCGCAAGAACTGGGAGTTCCTGCTCGAAGGCCGTGTGCTGGACATGCCAGACCTGAACGAACGCCGCAGCGGCGCGCTGGCCACCGTATCGCGCTACCTCGGCGATCACCTGAAGATCGGTCTCGGCTATAACTTCACCGATTTCTCGGAAGATCTGACAGATCTCAGCTTCGACCACCACGGCGTATTCCTGAACCTGACAGGCACGATGTAGTCGCCCCGGTCGTCGGGCTCAAATAAAAAGCTCCGTTATTCTTTGGATGTCGCGACGGCCGCCAGTTAGCGGTCGGCCTGGCGTCTCTCAGTCCAGGTACCTCCAGGTATCCGCACCGTCGAACGTGCGGACGCGGATAGACGCGATGTCGCCGGGTTCCATCATCCGTGCGTTCACGGCGAACCGACCGTCGTCGCCTTCCTCCACGTCTTCATAGTGCGTCATGCAGCCGCAGGTGCGGCAGCGAGCGAAATCGATGCACTTGTCGCCCCACCGATACTTCTCTAGCGCATCGGGTGCGCATCTGATCCGCACGTCCTTGCGTGTGTAGTACGCCCACATGGCCCCGTAGCGGCGGCAGATGGAGCACGTGCATTGCGTCAGCGTTTCCGGTGCGTAGTCAATCTCGATGCTTACGGCGCCGCAATGGCATGAGGCGGGTAGCGTCATGGCGTTCTCCTGTCAGGCGCAGACCGGGCAATCGGCGCGCGGACTGATTCTGATCGTTCGGCTGCTGCCCGCCAGGGCGTCGTAGACCCAGACTTGACCGTTCAGGTCAGTATCAAGACCGAGCAAGGACTTGATTGCCTCGGTCGCCATCATGCAGCCGATCGTCCCGACGACCGGCGCCAGGATACCCTGGCCGGCGCAGTCCTCGAGGTTCTCGTCTTCGGCCGAATACAGGCAGCTATAGCAAGGGCGTTTCGCACGCGAAAAATCGAACACCGACAACTGCCCTTCGAAACGAATGGCCGCGCCGGTGACCAGCGTCTTGCCGGCTGCGGCGCAAACCTTGTTGATCATTGTTCGTGACTGAAAGTTATCGGTGCAGTCGAGCACGACATCGACCCCGGCGATCAGGTCGCGCAGCTCCGGCTCGCTCAACCGCCCCTCGCGCTCGCGAATCTCTGCTTCCGGCACCCGCGCCCACAGATAAGCGGCCGCGGCCCGCGTCTTCGATTCGCCAATGTCGCCGGGCGCGTATAAAACCTGCCGCGGCAGATTCGTCTCATCGACCTTGTCGAAATCGCAAATCGTCAGCAACCCGACCCCGGAGTTCGCAAGGTACAGACAAGCCGGCGTCCCGAGTCCGCCGAGCCCGATGACGAGCGCATGACTCTTCCCGAGCGTCTCCTGCCCCTCCGCCCCAAGCTGAGGCAAAGAAGTCTGCCGCGCGTATCGAATGTTCGATTCACCCATTCGTCTATTGTAGCTGTCGCGCCAGCACCGGGTGCGTGAGATCCGGCAACGAGATCAGCGTTGCGGAAGAGACGACTAAAATTCAAGCATGAAGCGTCAAGGGTTTTGCGGCGGGTCTTTCCGGGACCGTGGGCAGCAGGGACGCCGCCCTCGAGCCTACAGGG
>JBLYYV010000085.1:0-4489 GCA_048550095.1 Gammaproteobacteria bacterium | reverse complement strand
CAGTTCGAGCGACTGCGTCTGGTCGCGGTTGGCCGTTACGACGATCTCGTCGGATAATGGTGCCGCGATCGAAGCATTTGCCAGGCCCACGACCAGGCTCGCGGTAATGGCAATCGCCGTGCCGTGCGCGGTAATGCCCATTTGCTGGCTAGGGTCAGTCGTGCGTCGTCACTAACGGTCGATCGGCTCGTAGCGAATGGCAGGCGCGTCGCCGAGCCGTGAGTAACGATGCCGGGCGCGCATATCCTCCAGCGCTGCGTCACGTTCAGCCGAGTCCGCGTACCAGTGAAAAGTCTCCCACTTTTCGGGCAGCAACCGGCGAAACGGGTCAGAGTCGATCAAGGTCACGCGAATACCAAACGGTCGGCTGGTTTCGCCGCGCGGCTCGACGAGGTTATGCGAGTTGCTGAAGTCCGTATCCATATTCGGGCCTATTCCTGGGGGCGGGCAGGCTGCAGATGATAAAGAGGTTGCTCATGGGTTCGCAATGCCGCCGGGGTGGTTTCAGCCGCCCGATCCGGCCGCGCGGATCAAGGCCTCTGGCCCATATGTGGCGAGAGCGGCATATTTCGGTGAAAATGCGTCGGTCGCCGCACGAGCGGACTCGATACCCGGGATCTCATGACCGCAGCACAGCGCAATAGCCAGTACTACGTCGTCGGCGGCCCCGTGCAGCCGAGTCGCGATTGCTACGTGCTGCGCGAGTCGGACATGACGTTGTACACGCGACTATCCGACGGCCAATATTGTCATGTGCTCGCACCGCCCAATACCGGCAAGACGAGCCTGATGGCGCATGCCGCGAACCAGCTGCGCGCGGACGGTGTGCTCGTGGCCACCGTCGATCTCGGCAATATCAGCAGTCGCGATATGGCCGACGATGTGGGCCGCTGGTATTACAGTGTCGCCTATCGAATTTGCCGGGAGCTGCGAATTCGTTCGGACATGCAGACCTGGTGGCAGGAGCGATCCGGCCTGACCAACATGCATCGGCTGCGCGAATTCTTTCTCGACGTCGTGCTCGCGACCACCGAGGAACGAATTGTAATTTTTATCGACCGCATCGAGGCGGCGCTCGGCCAGTCATTCGCACGTGCGCTGCTGAAAGCGATTCGAGCCTGCCACGACGCACGCGCGACGGATCCCGACTATCAGCGCCTGACATTCGCAATGCTCGGTTCCGCCTCCGTCGGGCAGCTGGTGCCCGGCGGTCACGATTCGCCGTTCGATACCAGTGTCAATGTCGAATTGGGCGACTTCACTTTGAACGAAGTTCGGCAGCTTGCGCCCGGCCTCGCCTGCGACCCGCAGACGGCGCGGACCGTTTCGGAGCGAGTCTGGTACTGGACCAATGGTCAACCCTATCTGACCCAGAAAACCTTCCGCGCACTGGCCCGCCAGACCAGCGAATTGTTGACGGAGTCGTCGGTCGACGATGTCGTCAGCCAGTTGTTCGTAGCCCGCGATGGGCCGCAGGAGGAGCCGCATCTGACCGCCATTGGCAAACAGTTGCTGCGCGAGTCTGCGGGCAAGAACGCGCGCCTCGCGCTCTATCGGAAAGTCCGGAAGGGGAGGCGAGTCAGCGTACTGTCGAGCGATGACGTCCATCGCGATCTGCTGCGTTCCGGTGTCGTCGTTCGCGAGGATGGCAATCGCTTCTCACTGAGAAATCGCGTCTACGAAGCGGCATTTACGCCCCACTGGGTCAATCACAATCGCTCGTTCGGCTGGCGGGGCATCGCGTGGGTCGCGGTCGCGGCGATATTTCTGGTCGGCCTGCCCATTTGGTATTTCCAGTTTCTGCCCGATCCTTACGTGCGCATCCTGACCGAGCCCGAGCAGGACTACGTCACGGCGCTCGAGGCATACCGTCGACTCGACTTCCTGCCCGGCTATGGCGACATGGCCGACGAACTGTTTACCGGCTACCTCGCCGGCAAGAGTCGTGATGCACGCAATCTACGTGAGGTGCAGGGCTTCAGTGAACGCCTTGCGGAGATGCCGGGGCGCGAGGAACTCGGCGCCAAGTTGCTCGGCGAGTTTTGGGACCGTCGGACGATGAGCGCCATGCATCGCGGCGACCGCGACGAGGCATTGCTCTATTCGCTGCGCGCTCTCGCAACGCCGACCGAAGAGCGCAGGCGCGTCGTCTCAGAGCTGTACGGCACCGACTATGCGAGCTTGCTCGGAACCATCAGGACGTCCGAACCGCTGCAGTCAGTCGAGATCGATCGAGCATCCGGGTTGCTGACGTCGCTGGACGACCGGAATCGTGTCGAGGTCTGGCATGTGACGGAGAGTGGTCCGCGACGAATACAGCGCTTCGATTTGCTCGCGGAAGAGGTCATACCGCTGCAGCGTCGATTGATCTACCAGAGCGAATCCCCGGGCCGGCAGCTCGAGCTCGAGATCAAGTCCGATCATCCTCGGCCAAGCGATGTCCAAGTCGAGTTGCGCGCGCCGTCGGGGCGTCAGGTGCGAGTCTCGCTCGGCAGTGAACCGAATCCAGCTGGCGTTTACTCACTGAACTCGAGGCGGAACCCCGAACTGGCGACGCTGCTCGAAGAAAATACCGGTGGCACGTGGTCGGCCAATTTCACCGACACGGTGCAAGGCGTCGGCGGCAGCTTGATCGAATGGTCCATCCAGATTGATGGCATCGCCGCCGAGCCGGCGGCCGCCGCCAAACCCGAAGCCGCATTGATTCCGGAGCCGGTCGTCGCACGCCAGATTTCCAGCGCGCTCGCGCCGGGCGGTCGGCGCGCCCTGACCTGGCCGACGGACCCGGCCGCACGCGGCGATATTCTCGTGTGGAACGTGGCGGGCGGTGAGATCCTGGCGCGCATTCCGCGGCCGACCAACTTTTCCCGAGCGCGGTTCGCCCGTGGTCAATCCGGCGTGTTCATCGAGGCGCGCAATACCGCAGAGTTGTGGGACATCGAGCGCGTCGAGAAGACCGCGAGCCTGATGATCGAGCCGTCGTTCGCGCCGGTGATGTCGGAGAACGGTTATATCCTGATCGTAGATACCGTGCTGGAAGAGGGCGACGATGCATTGTCGGTCTGGGACCTCGAGAAACCCGCCGCGATTGGTTCGCTGGTCACCGGGACCATCGCGGATCTCGTCGCGGCAGATTCGACCGGCCGATTCATGGCAGTCAGCGACGGTGAGCGGCTGGTGCGTCTGTGGTCGATTAGCGATGGCGCGCTGGTGCGGGAGTACGATCACGCGGCCAAACCGGTTCGTATGCGGTTCGACGCGAGCGGTCGCTGGCTCATCACCGAGGACGCCGCGCACAACGTTCGCGTCTGGTCGGCGGAGCAGGGTACTGAACCCGTCATCGCTCGCCAGGGCAGCAGTGCCTGGAGCGTTGTGATCGCTGACGACGTCGTATTGCTAGGGTCGCTGGATCGCGGTTTCGAGCTGCTGAGTCTGCCGCGTGGCGAGCTCAGCAGTGAGCTCTATCACCACGGTATCCCGGCGGGGCGGAGCGCCCGCGACGGGCTTGTCGCTCCGGTCGCACTGTCGCCGGCTGCGGGTTTCGCGGCGACCTATGACGGACGGGAGGCGATCAAGCTTTGGCGGTTGCCGCCCTCCGTGGTGCCGACTGACACTTCTCCGGAAGAAGCGCCTGTCGCGTCGGCCATTGCGCCGACCGCAGCGAGTGCGATCAGCCCGGACGGGAAGCGTATCGCGATCGCGACGAACGCCGGGGACATTCGCGTTCTCGCGGCTGGCCAGCAGGGCCTGCTTCTGCCGGATGCGAGTCAGGCGCCCGGCTTCATCGGACACCTCGCGCGGATAACGCGCGTCGTTTTCGACGGCTCCAGCGAACTCGTCGCGAGTGGTTCTTTCGATGGCGCCGTAAGAGTCTGGGATGCGGCGTCCGGCGCGCCGCGAGCTTTCTTCAGCAACCATGCGGACGGCGCTATTCATGACCTCGTATTCTCCGCAGACTCTCGCCATTTGGTGTCAGCGACGCGGCGGTCTGTGATCGTCACTGACGTCACGACCGGCGAGCAACTTGCGGAGCTGCAGATTCAGAGCGATCGGCCGCAGCTAACGATCAGCGACGACGGACAGCGGGTCTACGTCGCGTCCGATCGTGGCGGGCTGACGCGTTGGTTGTGGCGGGGTGGTGTCAGCGAATCTCTCATCCCGCCGGATTCGGGCGTCCGCAGGGCCGCCGTCAGCCTTGACGAGTCTCGAATGCTCACCGTCGACGATCGTTACCGAATCGCCGTCTGGGACTTGCAGAGCATGGCAATGATCGGTTCGCGCATTCGTATATCCGGTGCACCCGATTACCTGTACATCGCGCCCGACAATAGTCAGGTGCTCGTGCAAGCCGGCGTGTGGTTGAGCCTGCTTTCGTTGCACGAGTCGGGTTTGACGCAGCAGGTTACCCGCCGCCTTCGGTATCCACCGGCGGCCGTGGCGCCCGTCGATCTGGGGCTGATTGCCAACGTCATGGTGCGGCCGTACGCGT
>JBLYYV010000084.1:0-22684 GCA_048550095.1 Gammaproteobacteria bacterium | reverse complement strand
GAAGGCATTCACCTGACCTAGCTGCTCCCGATACCTGACGCCGTCGCCGCCGAGCTTGGAGACCAGCCAGGGCAGCAGCAGCGTGTTGGCCGCGTAGAACGGCAATAATGCGTAGACCAGCGTGTGATTCACGGTCCAGCACCACGCGAGGATTAAGCCGGGCACCCAGAATGCGGCGATCGCGGGTGCGATCGTGTGTGCGTAAAACGGTTCGATGCGTTCGCAGTCCGTCATAACGCGGCCGACGGCCTCGCCCGATTGCAGCTTGGCCGTTTTCGCCGGCGCCAACGGTACGATGGCATCGAAGAAGCGATTGCGGAACGCCATCAGGATATGAAAGGCCACGTAGTGTCCCAGGTACATCTCGATGTATGACGCGATCGATACGACGACGCCGACCGCGGCGATCCATCCGACCTGGGTCCAGATGAGGCTCCAGTTCATGACGCCCGGTTCGGAGTTCTGCACGTAGATACCGATGCTGGCCGCCGCTATGCCGAGCACGGCCGCCTGGCCGCACAGCTTCACGACGCGCGCTATCAGCGACATGGTCATGGCGCCGTTGAACGGCTTCATGAAACTCAGCAGCCGCTTGATGATCCCGTAGTTGCTGACATTCGGCATCGGTGTACCGGTATCTGTAATGGTGGTCATGTTCTGATCTCCGAATGTACTAGCCGGCCGCCGCGGGTCGCATCGCGGCGTGCTCGATTTCCTGTTTGGTGCGAATCATGCTCGCGTACAGCCCGCCGGTGGCGAGCAGTTCGTCGCGCGTACCGCTCTCGAACACGGTGCCGTCGGCGAGAACGATGATCCGGTCCGCCCGCTCGATCGTGCTGAGTCGATGCGCGATCAGCAGCACCGTCTTGTTCTCGCACAATCGCTCGAGGGCGCGGTTCAACAGCGCTTCGGTCTCGACGTCGATCTGTGAAGTCGGTTCGTCCAGCACGACGATGGGCGCATCCTTCAATACCGCTCGGGCGATCGCGAGCCGCTGGGCCTGGCCGCCGCTGAGTGCGAGGCCCTGGTCACCGACCATCGTGTCGAGTCCGGCGGGGCTGGAGGCGACGAAGTCGCCGAGTTCTGCGGAATGCAGCGCCGCCATCATTTCCTCGTCCGACGCGTCCTGCTTGGCAATCCGCAGGTTTTCCCTGACGGTGCCGAAGAACAGATACGGGTCCTGGGGCACCAGCGCGATCTGCTTGCGAATCCACTCGACCGAAAGCTCCTTTTCCGAAACGCCGTCGAGGTAGATCTCGCCCGAATCCGGGTCGAGCGTCCTGAGCATCAGGTTCGTGACCGTGGTCTTGCCGGAGCCACTCTTGCCGATCATCGCGACAGTTTCGTTCGGCTCCAGCGTGAAGCTGAGATTCTTCAGTGTCGCCTCGTCAGCGGACGGATAGGTGAACGTGACGTCGCGGAATTCAACGCTGATCGACTTGCCGTCGGTCTTGCCGTGCTTGCGGCTGTCGGTATGCTCGACCGGCGCCTTCTCGTCGAAGAATTCGACGACTTTCGCCGCGACCTCTCGCCCGAGCGCCCCGGCGAAGAAGAACTCGCCGATCAGCAGCAACGTGCGGCTGAACTCCAGGCTCAGCAACACGACCGCGACCGCTTCGCCCGGCGTCATGAAGCCGCCGCTGTAGCGGTACAGTGACACGACCATCGCCAGTGCCGTACCGAGCAGTGCGAAGCCGAGTTCGAGCGGAATGAACTGCAGCTGCGAGACCAGCAGCAGTTTCATCGTCGTCTGTCGCTGTTCTTCCGTGTCCTGCTTGATGATATCGCCGCGTCGCTCGGCCTGGTTGAACATCTTCAGCGTCGACATACCCTGAATCGAGTCGAGGTACTGAGCGCTGTTGTGGTTTTTCTTCTCCTCGTTTTGCGCGCTGATGCGGCGGAATCCGCGTGCGGAAGAGCCGACGAAGATCGGCGTAGCCGGCACGCTGAGCAGCATGAACAGGCCGACGACCCAGTCGATCCAGAAGATCGCGCCGACGAGGAACAGCGGCATTGCGATCGCTACCCAGATCTGTACGAAGTAGACGCTGAAGTAGTAGTCGAGGTATTCGACGCCTTCGGTGGCGGTATTGGCGATTTCGCCCGTGCGGCGTTTGCCGAGCAGGCCAGGCCCGAGTTCGACGACCTTCTTGTAGATCTGGTCGCGGACGTTCAGTTTTGCCTCGCTGGAGGCGCGAAACTGGCCGGTCCGGAACAGCCATGCAAGGGCCGCTTTGGCGACGACCAAGGCCGTGAGGATCCAGAGCCACTGCTTGACGAGGTTGTCGCCGATCACGACAGAATCGATGGTCAGGCCAAGGATGTAATAGAGCAGGATCGTCGTCGGTATTGTCGCGATGCCCGCGATCAGGCCGATCTTGACCCACTTCATCGTATCAGGCGTTGTTAGCCTGTCATCGACTCCCAGCATAGAACTGCTCCGGTCTTTTTATATAAATCAATGCGTTACTGGCTCCCGAATCCAAGCGGCGAGAGCCCGACTTAGGTTATCCTAGAGCCTAAAGCAAGGTTTAAGGTCAACCCCTCCGGCCATAGGTAATAACCCTGAGTCATGTCCGTTCGATCCACAGGCGGCGAGGCCGCCGGCACTCCTCTTCTCACTATCGGTGAACTGGCCAAACGCGCCAGCGTGTCCACCTCGTTGCTTCGTTATTATGAAAAGGAGGCGCTGCTGAAACCGTCGGGTCGGACAGAGTCAGGCTATCGACTATACGCCCCGGCAGCCGAGAGGACATTGCGGTTTATTCGTAGCGCCCAACGCTACGGTTTTTCGCTACACGATATCAAGCTGATCCTGGGCGCCACGAGCGACGGCGGCGAGTCGGAGACCGACATTCGCGAGCTGGCCGAGCAGCGATTTATGGATATCGAGCGAAGGGTGACCGAGATGCTCGTCCTGCGTCACGAACTCGAGTTGTTCCTGGATGACGTGGCGATACACCTGGACCGGTCGGTGGGCGAGTCTGCGGGCGAGCAGTATCGCGCGCTGCTGGAGACAGCTTGCGGTCATGATCACGCTCTTGGGCGCTCTACTTCCTTACATAAGCTGATCGAGCGAATCGGCTGCAAGCTCGCGGATGCGGAGTCGGACAGCCTTCTGAAGGATTTGCGCGGTCGTCACATCCATATCTGGCGGGACGATGACGGCTATTCCGTGCTGTTCGCCGACCCCGATCCGGCGCTGGAAACGGCTTTGAACCGCCTGGTTGCGGCCGAGGCCGACTGCGAGGCCCACCTGGAGCCGGAGCTGTCGGTCGCCGACGGAGGGCTGGTGTTTCGCGCTCGCGGTAACAACGCGTTCCTGTTCGCACAGCTGTTCCTGGCGCTCGAAGCAAGCGAGGCTTGACCTTAAACCCTGCTTTAAGGGTCATCATCCACCGCATACCAAACCGGATACCCGCGTAAGGGGTGCACTGATGAACCAGGTTACCAATGCCGCAGCGACCGAACCGCTGCACGTCAAGATCGACGGAATGGATTGCGGCAGCTGCGCGATGACGATCGAGAACAGCATGCGCAAATTGCCGGGCGTCAACGACGTGTCCGTCAGCTTCACGACCGAGAGCATGGAGATCGATGGCGACGTCAGCTTTGACGACGTCGAATCGCGTCTCAAGGAACTCGGCTATCGAATCGCGGCGAACGCACCCGTCGCGACCGACGTTATCGAACGCCGCGGCTTTGCCGGTTTCCTGAGGTTCTTGTGGGAGCAGCCGACGCTGCGTCTCGCCCTGATCGTCACGGCCGTCGTCATCGTCGGCGCGTTCACGCTGCGCGGACTCGAACCGGTTAGCGGGCTCGGCCCTCTGTCCGGCCTCGATCCGTTGTCGCTGCTCTTCGCCGCCGGGGTCCTGATCGCCGGTGCGCCGGTATTCATGAAGGGCTTGCGCGCACTGATTTTCGCGCAGCGGATTACGATCGACCTGCTGATGGCCGTCGCCTGCGCAGGCGCGCTGGGAATCGGCGAGATGGGCGAAGCCGTGACGGTCATCCTGCTGTTCATGCTGGGCGAGGCGCTCGAGGCTTACAGCGCCGAGCGCGCGCGTGATTCGCTGCGCAGCCTGATGGCGCTGCAGCCGCAGGAGGCGACCGTATTGCGCGCGCACACGGGCGAGCACGATGATGATGAACACGATCACGACCACGATGAGCACGATCATGCGGCGTGCAGCGGTGATGATCACGAAGAGCATGGTCACGACCGCGAAGCTCACGACCACCAGGTCGTATTGCCCGTCGACCAGGTCATGGTCGGTGAGCGTGTGCTCGTTCGCCCGGCGCAGCGCATTCCGGTCGACGGCGAAGTCATCGCCGGCACCTCGTCGGTCAACCAGGCGCCGGTGACGGGCGAGAGCGTTCCGGTTCGCAAGACCGTCAACGACGAAGTCATGGCGGGAACGGTCAACGGCGAGGCGGCTCTCGAAGTCCGCGTCACGCGGCCAGCATCTGACGGTACCATCGCGCGCATCGCGAAACTCGTCGAACAGGCGCAGGCGCAACGCAGCCCGGCCGAGCGATTCATCGATCGTTTCGCGCGCTGGTATACACCGGCGGTCGTTTTTCTGGCGGTCCTGGCGGTCGCTATTCCGGTGTTGGCCTTCGGCCAGCCGTTCCTTGATACGGCCGACGGCACGCGCGGTTGGTTGTACCGCGGTTTAACATTGCTGATCATCGCGTGCCCGTGCGCACTCGTCATCAGCATTCCCGTCACCGTCGTCAGCGGCCTGACACGACTCGCGAACCTCGGCGTTCTCGTCAAGGGTGGCGCACAACTGGACCGCGCCGCCGATATCCAGGTCATTGCTTTCGACAAGACCGGCACGCTGACGCACGGCAAGCCGCAGGTCACCGGCATTCGTGCGGGCGACTGCGCGCATCCGGCGGATCAGAGTATCGAATGCCAGACCTGCGACGACGTCGTCGCCGCCGCTGCCGCGGTCGAGCGAGCATCAGAGCATCCGGTCGCGCACGCGATCATCGCGGCGGCCGGCCAGCGCGCAGTCGCCCATCGGTGGCAGCCGGCGAGCGAAGTGACTGCGCATCCGGGGCGGGGCGTCAGCGGCCAGCTGAGCAACGGCGATCGAATTGCCGTCGGCAACGGCGAGATGTTCGGTTCCGGCGCGGCCGGCTGGGGTGACGTCTCTCCGCATGCGGAGGCTGGACAGAACAATGGCGAGACCGTCATGTACGTCGCGCGCGACGACAAGGTCGTCGGTTATATAGGCGTGCAGGACGAGATCCGGGACATCACGCGCGATGCGCTGAGTGAGCTCGACGCACTCGGCGTGAGCAAGGTCATGTTGACGGGCGACAATCCGCAGGCGGCGGAACGTGTCGCGGCGAAGGTCGGCGGCATCGACGAGGTGCGCGCAGGCCTGATGCCGGACGAGAAACTCAGGGCCATCGAGGAGATTCGCGAGAAACGCGGTGCGATCGGCATGGTTGGCGACGGCATCAACGATGCGCCGGCGCTGGCGCGTGCGGACATCGGCATCGCGATGGGCGGCGGCGGCACGGCGCAGGCCATGGAAACGGCGGACATCGTTCTGATGCAGGACGACTTGTCGCACGTTGGACTGGCGTTGCGCGTGGCGCGAAAGTCACGCCGGATCATCAAGCAGAATATTGTGTTGAGTCTCGGTCTCAAGCTTGCTTTCCTGGCGCTTGCGTTGCCCGGCATCGCAACACTGTGGATGGCGGTCGTCGCCGATGTCGGTGCCACGATGCTCGTCACGCTGAACGGTATGCGCATGCTGAGGCAGAAATAGCCGGCCGCTAGAGCGCGCCGAAATTGCCGATAAATTGCAGGAGTAAGCCGCCGGCCAGGAGTAGGAATCCCCGGATATCACTTTTGGTTTGATTCTGCATCATGCCCACGATCTTCGGGATTTCGCGTATCCCCCAGATGTCGAGGAACAGTCGCCCGATACGGTCGTGGATCGCGATCGCCGACAAGGCGATATACATCGCTCCGACGGCTTCGAGCAGGATGCCGAACTGGCTGAGTATCCAGAGATAGTGTGAGGTCATGGCGGCTTGTGCTCCGGAGCTATGAACGAGGGCGCCGGCTCCTTGCACGCAGAGGCGCTGACCGACGCCGGGAATTCAACAATCAATTGCCGCCTAAGATAAACTCCGGTGCATACTTTATCTATCGGCTTTTACCGACCGCGGACGGCGTGCACCAAGCGCTGTTTTCTCGGGTCGCCGATATTGCTGGCGGATTAATCATTGGGCGAGACAGCGGGCAAGCGATCCAACGCACTCATCTACGTCGCGGCCTTTGTGGTTGTCGTTTACGGCATGCAGGCCGCAAAGGTGCTGCTCGTGCCGTTCCTGCTCGCGAGTTTTATCGGCCTGATGACGATCCGACCGATGCTGTGGTTGCAGAGCAAGCGCGTGCCGGCGATGGTGGCCGCCTTGATCATCGTCACGACGATCGTGCTGGTGCTCACCATCCTGATGACAATCGTCGGTACGTCGCTCGCGGAGTTTACGCGGGCATTGCCGTCCTACCAGGCCCGACTCGACCTGATCGTCAAGGGCTTCTTTGAATTCCTGGCCGAACGCCTCGACGACGATTATGCGATCGAGGGTCTGCGCGACATCATAGATCCGGGATGGGCGATGAATGTGGTTGCGACCACGCTCAACGCCGTGCGCGAAATCTTTACGAACGTCTTGCTGATCGTACTGACGATCGTGTTCATTTTGCTCGAGGCGTCGAGTTTGCCGACGAAAATCAGCGTCGCACTCGGTACCGATTCGTTTGCCAGTCGGGAGACGTTTCTCGACAACCTCGGACGTTATCTCGGGATCAAGACGCTCGTTAGCATGATGACGGGCGTGTGCGCGGGATTGCTGACATGGGCGATCGGGCTGGACTTCCCGCTGCTGTGGGCCATGGTCGCGTTCCTGATGAATTTCATTCCGACGATCGGGTCGATTCTCGCCGCGATCCCCGCGGTCTTGCTGGCGGTCGTGCAACTGGGTTTCGGTGCGGCCTTCGGCACCCTGATCGGCTACCTCGTCATCAACGTCGCCTTTGGCAACCTGCTGGAACCGCGAATGATGGGGCGCGGCGTGGGGATCTCACCGCTGATCGTATTCATCGGCATTTTTTTCTGGGGATGGGTCTTCGGCCCGGTCGGTATGCTGTTGTCCGTGCCGTTGACGATGAGCGTGAAGATGTCGCTCGAGGGGGACGATCGCACCCGCTGGGTTGCGATCCTGCTCGGTTCGGAGCGCGACGCGGAATACGCGTTGGAAAAACAACGTTGACGCGCGGGCGCGGTTGCCTTTCCAACGTATCAGTTCGTCGTCGCGGTTCTCAGTAGTCGGCTAGCGACGGGTCCGACAGCAAGGGCGCAATGGCTTTCATGCCAAGTCCCAGAAATGCCGCCGGCGTGTTCTCCTTGATCACTTCGACGATCTTCGCTTCGGTAATCTCTTCGTCCTCGCCGAATTTCTCCATCAGTAGCTCGTTCAAACCATTCTTGGTGTTATTCCTGAACGGAAACGGCGTGGCAGAAATGCTTTTCTCGTAAATTGCTTCGGCGTTCTCGGCCCATTTGAAGTCTGGCATTGATTCCTACTTCCCTGCGTAAAGAGAGGTTAATCTCGATTGGGAACTATATTCTCTGAATTTTTCGGCTCATGCCTCGGTAGATGTACTTATATTGCAGTACTTGGGCAAAACGAAACACGGGGGCGAATGCCCCCGTGTCCGTTACTGTCGTCCGCCTTTCGGCTGGCGGCTCTTCACGCGCTCGGTGTCGAAACTCTCGTTTCGAAATGCGCGCTTAGCTTTCCTTCTTGGCCTTGGCCGCCTTCGGCGGCGGTTCTTTCGACTTGGACTGCTGAATTGCTCCAGCGACCAGGCCAACCTGACTCACGCCTGCTTCGACGAACTTCGATGCCATTCCTTCGATGGCGCCGACCATGCCGTGCACCAACGCCTTGTTCTTGTCTCTCAGCGCGTCAGTCTTTTCTTTATCGACGCCTACCGCCTCGAGCATGACCAGCGGAACTTCCATCCCAGCCTGCTGCAGACCTTCTGCCGCGCCCATTCCGGTTTTGTACGAATCCCGGAGGAAGCTCATGAAGCCGCCGGACCTTTCATTGGTGGCCGAGCTTTTGCTCTTGGTTGTCATGACGCTCTCCTGTTCTCTCGTGGGCGGTTCAACGAGCGCCCTGTCTCGATACTCTTTCCAAGGTCTTTATAGCGCAAAAGGTGCACATTTGTCTACTGAAAATTTAAAAAAACGATTGCGTGAAATACGTATATTTCTAATCAAATCAGCGTATTTCATTCATTTTCAAGCGTTTACTGATTTGTCTAAACCTAGGGATATGATAGTACAGGTGTTTTTTCGGACGCGCTAGCCATAGCCATCTCGGTTAATACGGGTTTATTGCCGGACACCGCTGTTCGAAAATCATTCTCATACAGACAGGCGATGACCCGTCACGATTGACCGAAAGCGGTAGCCGGGTTATTAAGCCTGTGGGTTCTTCATGAATTGGCTAGGGGGTCTTAACAAAATGAAACAAACCGCAGAACTACCCGCTGAAGAAGCCAGAAGCGACACGGCGGCCGACGAGGCGTCTGTTGTGAGTTCTATCGGCGGCGCCGAAAACGAGGGCAAGCCGAAGGGCATTTCGCGGACACCGCACTGGCCGGACTATTTTGCGCGCCTCGGTCAACCGGATGCCACGACCTGGCAATACCAGGGGTATTGGAAAGATACGTTCGCGGTGTGGCGGGCCTATTACACGCTGGTCATCGGTCATCCGATCGTCACGTTCTATGGCATGCGTCATTTCTTCCAGAGCCTGATCTATCGTATTTCCAATGAACACACCGGTCAGATTGCGAAGCCGATCATCTCGATACTGACGCCGGTCATGATGGTGTTCTCGCCATTCATTTCGCTGCTCGCGGTCGCCACTGCGCCGCCATACCTGAAGCACGTGCGGAAGATGGAGATTCCGCCATTGTTCCAGCCCTTCAGCTTCATGGGTTGGGCGAACTACAACGTCATGTTGATCACAATGTTCACGATGCACAGCTATCGTCAACATCAGAAGGGCTGGGATCCATCCCGGGCCCTGCAGCACTCGTCAAAAATCTTCTGGCATGACTTTTTCGCGGAGAATCTGCCCGAGGGCCATCGTGAAACGATCGAGTATGGAATCATCACCGACGGCAAGATTCGCGGCGAGATCCCGAAGGACGACATCGTCATCAAGCCGACGGCCGGCGGCGCGGGCGTGTGGTTACGCACAATGACCTGGGACGAAGAGGCCGGGGTCTACCATTGCAACGATCCCGAACAGCCGATCAACGAGAAGCGCAGGTACACGCCTGAGGAGCTGAAGACCTGGATCGAAGAGTTCTACGAGGGCGGTGTCATCGAGAAGCTCGAGCGGACCAGGGAGCCATTCCCGGTCAGCAGCTTCAGAATAATGACGTTGAATATCACCGGCGAAGCGGAACTGATCTGCGCAGTGTTCCTGCCGGCTCCCGAGGGTTCCAATTCGACGGCTTACTTCGACCTCGATACGTACCTGATGAATTACGAGGACAGCACGATCGGGCAGCCCATCCGGATCAACAGCGACGGCAAGTACACCGGTATTCCGGTGCCGGAGATGGAAGGCATGATCGAGGCCTGTATCCATTTGCACAATCAGCTGCCGGCGCATGTGGAAGTCAGCTGGGATTTGATCCTTACGGAGGACGGGCCGGTTTATCTCGAAGGCAATATCTTCCCGCCGGGATGCGACTACAAGCTGTCGATCTTCAAGGAGTACGCACACTTCCTGTGGTTGAAGAACCGTCTGCTGGGAGCGCCTGCCTGATCGGAAGCGCAACCCCGCGATTCATGGAGTCGAAAGTGCGCCCGATCCGGGCGCACTTTTTTTGCGCGACGTCCCGGGGTTGGACCTGACCGTGTTGTTGGGTTCCGGGCTATTCGGGTCCGACCATATTATTTGGCGTCGTCGTCTTTCAGTTGCTTGCCGACGACTCCGCTTTTCGAGGCGACGGTGTCGATCGCGCCATAGAGCTCATCCAGCAGTTCCTTGCTCTTGCTCCTCAATGCCGTGACCTTCGATTGTTCGAGGCCCAGCTGTTCCAGGATGCCGAGCGGAATCTCCACCGCGGTCCGGTGCATCGTCTCCGCAGCCCCCATGCCGGCCTTGTAGGCGTTATTGAGTAAGGACGCCGCGTTGCTGTCGTCATTCGTTTCCGGTTTCTTATCTTCGTTCTTGCTCATCCTGCTTTCCCCGATTCTTAACGCTTCATGTGTATCTTGATTCTTACCCACTTCCGTAGTCGGACGCCAGCGCTGCTTGCGACCGCGGGTGCGGCGCTGGCGAGTTGACATATTTGGCGCCGGTGCGCCGAGCTCGTCGCACTGTGAGGTGTTCGTGCTGTGAGGCCTCGAGTTTTGGCGTACACTTGATCACTCAATTCATTCCCTTCGGGACTCGCTGATGGCCACCAGGGCGGAGAAAAAAGCGCGAACACGCAATGCATTGATGGATTCGGTTCTGTCGATAGTTGGCGTCGGCGCGAATTTCGCGTCGATCAGCCTGCGCGAAGTCGCCAAGACGGCCGGCGTCGTGCCCACTTCGTTCTATCGTCATTTCGGCGATATGGAAGAGCTCGGGCTCGCGATGGTCGATGAGCTCGGGCTGAATCTCCGACGCCAGATGCGCGGCTCGTTCGATGCTGATGCGCCCCTGGGCGACATGATCGATCATAGTATTGATGTCTATGTGCAGTACGTACTCGAGAACCGGAATTTATTCGAGTTCATGAATCAGTCGCGCACGGGGGGCACGCCCGCGCTGCAGAGTGCGATCCGGAACGAGCTACGGTTCGTCGGCAGCCGGATTGCCACGGAGCTGAGTCTCGTGCTGCCGAAAATGAAATCCGCCGACCGCGAGGTCGTAGCAAGTCTGATCGTTTGTGTTCTGATGGAGACGACGACCGAAATCCTGGCGCTTCCGGAAGACAGCGAGTCCCTGCTCGAAGAACTGACGGACAACGTCAAAAGCCAGATGCAGGTCATTCTGGCTGGCGCAAGTAACTGGCGGACGACGCGCAAAAAGGCGCAAGCGAAGAAGTGAGAGAGGTTAAATGAGTATCGTTGACAAGGTGACTCAAACGAACGCGGCGATACAGGCATTCGTCCAGGCCGGACTTGATACGGTCGGAGCGTACCATCAGGCGGCCATACTGGTGCCGGTGGATCTCGCGCGTAGTCTGGGTCTGGAGAAGGCGAAAGCCGACCTGATCCGGGATACGCATCAGCGAATGGTGACGAATCTGTATGGCGCGGTCGGCAGCGTCAACCGGCAGCTGGGTGACCTGCTCGTGGGGCAGGTCCGGGAAACTGAGGGTCTGGTGGCGAGCTTGACTGGCGCGGGCCCGACCCAGGCGGCGGCCGAAAAACCGGTGGTGCGGAAGAAGGCTGCCGCAAAGAAGAGTGCCGTAAAGAAAGCGAGCAAGAAGCCGGGCAAGAAGACGGCCAAGAAGACGAGTAAGAAGGCGAAGAAAAAGGTCGCCAAGAAGAAATAATCGGCGTCAGGAAAGACGGCCGGTGGCAGGCGCTCCGCTTCGCGGCGCTAGCCAGCCTGCAACGAAAAGGGGCGGATCGAAATCCGCCCCATGATTGCTCACTTCCGCTCTGCCTTATGCGGCTTTATCAACTTTTTCTTTGACTTTCAGCGCTCTCCGGGCAACCTTCGGCGGCTCTTTCTTGGCCTTCGCGGCTTTCTTCGGAGCTTTCTTCGGGGCTGCTTTCTTGGCTTCGGCTTTCTTCGGAGCTTTCTTTGGTTCAGCTTTCTTGGCCTTGGCTTTCTTCGGGGCTGGTTTCTCTGCTTTGCCCTTCGTCAGCCGGCTAATGCCATTACCGACCCATTTGAACGGTGCGATATAGGCGCCAACTGCTCTCGTTGTGACCCAGTCCGTGCCTTTGTAGACGCCACCGACGAATTTCTCATTGATGTTCTTCATGCCGCGGGTCTTTTCTTCGGGTACGCCCAAGCCTTCGAGGAACATGTACGGAAGATTCACGGCCGTGATCGAGACTTTCTCGGAAGCATTCATCGTGTTTCTGTAGGAGTTCTGAATGAACCCCACGACCCCTGAGGGTTTCTCTTCAGTGCGAGGTTTTTTTGCAACCGTTGTCATGATGCTCTCCTTGTTTGGATCAGGCGAGTTAAGGAGCGACCGCAACCTTGCGGGTTGCTCTTGGTAAGTAGTCGTCTCTCCACTTGCCCACTGTGCTGCTCCACTAGCCTTTATGTATCACATAAAGTGAACATCTGTCTACCAAAAATCAATTACAGCACTTGCGTGATATACGTATATTGATAAGAAAAACTCTAAAACTGCTTTAAAACCAATACTATAAAGTACGTATCGCGAGCGAGTCCGGGCACTTACATTCGTGTTCCGAGTGGCTTGCTGATCACTCGGTCCCCGTCAACTCGGGGCCGTCTCGCTGAATCTCGTGAATATTTCCGGTGTGATGATGCCGAAGTCGTTGGTCCGGGCGCGCTCTTCCATGGCGTTGCGCACGTCATCTAACTCCCCTTCGGGCACTTCCATCGCGAGAAGCTGCGCATTCTCGGTCCATTCGACGTTCAGTTCCGGGTTGAACCATGGCTTAACGCGCGACTTCAGTTGTTCCGGCGGCAGATAGGCGGGGTGATCCGAGCACTCCAGGTGTACGAACGCATCCGCGACACCCTTGCCCCACGACCTGGCGAAATACTCATAGGCAGGATCGTTGTGATGGAGAACATATTTAAATCTGTATAGCGCGTTCGTTACAGTGTCGATCTGATGTGGATCTTCGAGCGTCTTTCCGGGCGTGTAATAATGATCGATCCAGATCTGCAGATAGGCTTCCATTGCCTCGACGAAAAGTTCGCAGTCCAGTTCGTCATAGTGGCGGGCCAGGAGGTATGGCGAGCTGGTCCGCGTCAGCCATTGCGCCTTTATTTCCCCCAGTCCCAATGCGTCGCGATATTTTTCGAAAACCGGAATCAGCGGTGTGTAGTCGATATCCTTGGTTGTCGGTGCGATGTCGAGCAGGGCTATTACGCGGTCGCCGCGCCCGCCGATCTGGCAACAGAAGATCGGTATGTCGCTGTCGTGTTTCGGGAACACCATGACAACGCTGCCTTTCATTCTGCTTTTGACCGAGTATTTCTCCAGCACGACACGGGCAATTTTTTCCGAATCGTAGGTTTCCACGCGCAGAGAGGTCTCGCGATCTTCGGTTATACGGTTGCAGTAAAACTCAATGTGATCTTCGACGTTCATCTCTTTCTTGAACGCTTCGAAGAAAATCTCGGGTGGCCTCTTGATGATTTCTTCACTGGGCATGGTGCGGTCCCCCCGGGCGACGAGCCCATTGCTTTTTTATGTCGGGTAATAACAATACGAGTACCTTTTCGATACCATGCGGAAATCTACCTACGGAAGCGGCAGTATGGCGTCCATTCAGATCAAGCAGGCATACACGATGCCTTACGACGAGTTGAAAGAGGGTCTCGACAAGCTCGCTGGCAAGCTCGGTGAACAGTATCAGCTGGAATGTGACTGGGATTCCGACGACTGCATGTGCTTCAGCCGCAGCGGCGCGGATGGCAAGGTCGAGATCGGCGAAGAGGAGATCGACCTGCAGGTCAATCTCGGCATGATGATGTCCGCGTTCAAGGGCACCATCGAACGCGAGATCCAGACCTTTATGGACGAGTTTATCTACTGAGGCCGCGTTACCATGCGGCGCGCTTAGTCGTATGATTCGAGTGAGCCGGTGTGACGACGCTGTGCGTCAGCAGGTGCTGCTCCCCGGCGCTGACGCGAACGCGCACGCGAATGCGTTCGCCGGGATCCTCCGCCATCTGGCGTTCGTAAATATGGCCTTCGTAGCGGAATCGAACCCGGTAGCCCGACAGTTCCCGTTTCTCGGCTGACTGCGTCACCGTTCGGCAGCGGTAGGTGCTCTGGCGCGAGCCGCGCAGCCCGGACTCCGAGCGCAACGCGGCAACGATATCGTCATCGACCGAGGTCGACCGGGCGTCGCCCAGCAGGGCCGGATCCACCTGTGCGTCGGACCAGCTTTCCACGTAACCGCATTGCTGTACCTGCTCAGGTACGAAACGCGTTGCATAGACCGGTTGCGCGTCGACGACGGTGGCCTCATCGAAGAAAATATTTCCGGCATAAGCCAGCGTCGCCGATAGCGAAGCCACACACAACGATGCAGTGCCGGCGGTCCTGATCGATCTGGTCATGATGCTCTCCTGTCCGTGTCTACTCGAGCGGGAAGCCGGCGCGGTTCAGTTGTGTCGCACGCGCACGGAATTCTTCGCGATCGTTGTAGTGAAGTACGACATCGAAACGTCCGACATCCTCGCGAAACCAGTCCAGTTCGAGATCGGGCGCATGCCGTTCCATACGCTCTATGAATGCGATGGCACGATAGGGTTCGGCAAAAGTAACGACCGTCGTTCGTCCGAGGTTCGAGTACAGGCGATTGACCACCGGCCCGGTCGCTTTCTTATCGCCCAGCACGTAACCGAGATGCCGAAAAATATAACCGCTGTACCATTCGGCGCCGGTCGGTATTCGAGCGTTGGCCGAGATCCGGCCCGGGCCGTAGTTGTACGCCGCGAGCGCGAGATGCAGATTGCCCTCATACCGCGTCAGCAGTTGTTTCAGGTAACGCGACCCGGCGTCGATGTTGGTGCACGGATCGAACAGCTGCGACAGGCGATGGATGCCCAGGTCGTTCGCGGTCGCGGGCCACAGGATCTGCATGACGCCGTAGGCGTCGGCTTTCGACTTCGCGGTGGCCTCGAAATCGCTCTCGCCCCGGGCGACTGCGAGCAGTAGCGTCTCCGGCAGGCCATGCGCGTTCGCCGAGCGCGCGAAACAGTGCGCATGCGGGAAGGTGTAGCGGGGGGCGAGCCCGGTGTCGTTGGCCAGGTAGGCCTGCCACGCCTGTTCGAGTGACTCGCCGGACCGCGCGACGGCCCCGTTGCTGGTGGCGAGCGCGAGTAGAAAAGCGCTGAGCAGGCAACCGATCCTGCGGGGCAAATAAGTCACAGCGAGTCCTCCGGTAATTCGAGACCCGTCGCCTGTTCGATCTGCGCGATCTTCGTGCGACGCTCGTTATCGTCCGCGTACGCGAAGGCGACCTGGTAGCTCCCCGGCTTTAAACGCAGGACGCGGTAGTCGATGCCGGTGACGCGCGTTAGCCGCGTCGCGAAACCGTTCGCCGCGATCTCGCTGCGGAACGGATTCCAGAAGGAATGCCAGTGATGGTCGGCATCGGTCGGCACGGCGGAATCATTCATGGCATATGACGCATCCGGTGCCGCATCGAGACCTTCGGTATTCGTCAACTCCGGCGTATCCGTCGACTCCGGTATCGGGGGCGTGCGCGGTTCCGGGCGACGTTCCGCGTCGGCGGTTGTCGTCGCTACCGGCGCCGTGGGGGGTGTTGCCGCGGTCGATGATTCCGCGAGCTCGACGGGAAGGTCTGTCGCGACCGTGGTCGCCGCTACGGCCTCGATATCGGCGACCTGAAGCGTGACGTCGGTGCCGACGAGTTCGTCGTTTTGAAAGTCGGGTTTGCCCAGCAGCAGCAACATGCCGCCGAGTGTTGCCGCCGAGCCGATCATGACGCCGAGAAATCTGATCATGACGATCGCCTCACAAAAAGTGCTCGATACGGACGGCCTGCCAGTCGACGGATGATCGGCCTCGCTCCATCAGCGTGCCGAGCTCCTGCAGCCATGCGTCAAGTTGAGAGCCCGTTAGTCCATCGCGCGCCGACACGGAACACCGCGCGGGCAGTTTACCGATCACCGCGCCGACCTCGCGTGCGAGCGCCGGATCGGTGACGGCCACGGCATAGAAGCTTTCGACGCCCCGCTGGCCCTGCCACGCGGATGCGGACGGCCGGGCATCGCCGGGGCCCGGAAACTGCAGGGGCTGTCCTGCGCTGAGCCTGTGCCTCGTCGGCGCATTGCTGCAACGACTGTCGGTCAGGCGCACGAGTCCGTGTCGAACCTGGTAGTTCAGCAGGAATACCGCCGCGTCCCGATCGACCCTCGTCTGCAGCAAGAAGCATTCGCCGCGCCCGACGCGGTAGTCGGCCATGACGAGTTGTTCCTTCCACTGCTCCGATCCAGCTCGGTAACATGCGCGGCGCTGTCGGGGCTCGAGTACGCTGATCGGGGCGAGCAACCCGCCGGCGCGCGGCCATGTTGCCGCCGGTGCCTTGATTCGTTGTTCGGGGGCCGGAGTCACACGCGACGGACGTCGCGGGTCCACCGCAACTTTGGCGCTGGAAACAGCGGGCAGGCGCACGTATGCGCTGGCGGTAACCGCCGGCAGCTGATTGTTTTCTCCATACGAATTGACGGTGACCCAGTACTGATAGAGGTCGCCGGTGATGTGATGCGCCTTGCCTTCGAGGACCGCATTCGCCTCGTCCTTGCTCGTCGCGACCAGCAAGGCCGGGTTGCCGCCCAGGTTGTTGCGTACCAGTTCGATCGTGCCCGGCAGCGTGGCGTCGTCCGTTAGTGATGATGCGATCACATATTCGCCCGCGACCTGCCTGACCAGCGCGCACGACAGGTCATGGGCCAGACGCGCCGCCAGCACATCGGTCTGGGATGCGTCGAACGGCGCTTCTCGTTGGCCGCGGAAATATTCATCGGTCAGCGATTGTTCGAATGCGCGTTTCTGCGCCGACGTGAGTCGGCCTTCCCAGGTCATGCCGGAACCGGTCACCCAGCTCTGGTCTTCGACGTCGAGCACGCGCATCGTGACGCGGTAGCGACCATCGATCAGTCGCGTCGTTTCGAAGCCGATGAAATAGTGAGCCGCGTCGCGCGTGCAATCGACCCGACCCTTGATGTCGTACTCGGGGTGCCAGCCGATCGATATCCCGGGCTTGTCCGCCACCGTGCTGACAATGCGATCACGGATTGCCAGCACGAGCCCGTTCGTGACGGGCGCGGGTGCGCCATCGTCGAGCGCGACGAAGACGACAGTCTCGCCTTTGAATCGCGGATGCGATGTCAGCTGCGACTCGATGTACGGGATCAGGTCGCCCTCGGTCCAGTCCGCCAGGTCGGTCGATCGGGATTTGGCGGCGACGGGTTGCGCGAGGCAGCCGAGAAACATGATCGAGATCAGCGTCGTCATCAGGATGCTGAGCGGAACTCGTGTCATACGATGCATGTCATTGCTCCAGTCGCAGGTTGCCGTCCGACTCGATGACGATTTCGCCGCCGGCGTTGCCGGACAGGTAGGTATCGAGTTGTCGACGCATGTTGGCCGGCAAAGTCACGCCCCACCTGACGTCGTCGCCATCGATGCCGAGACCCGAGCGGCGCAGTGCCGCGACGACCGCCGCCGGGACCGTGCTTTCATCCATCTCGTGGTATTGATTCGGCGTCGAGGCGGGCCAGAACGAATAGCGGTTGCCCGACACGGTCATGCGGACAGCGTCGTCCGCAGCCATCGCATACAGGTCGACTTCGCTGCGTGCGACGAGGCGCGTCAATGCATGATCCGACGAGAAGCGCAGCGTGAATCCCTCGTCGGGTTCGGGCTCGGCTTGCGGCGATTCGGATTCGGGTGCCGATGCTTTCGGTTGGGTCCGTGCCGGGGCCGGCTCGACTGCGGAGAAGGGTTTCGCGGGGACGGCGCGCCTGGGCTCCGAGACGGGCTGCGGAATTTTTACGGATCTTGCTGGCGCCGCTTCTGGCGGCGGCTGGGCCGCCATTGTTTCTGGCTCCGGTTCGCTCGGCACTTCGTCTGGCACGGTCGGCGTCAGCGGAATACTTTGTACGAGCGCGAATATCGCCACGAGGCACAGCGCCAGTATGGCCATGAAGCGCATGATGTCGGTTTGCAGATCGGCGGCGCCGCCGGCCTCGGCATCACCGCCGCGATTCAGAGGGTAGAAGAGGGGCGACCGGTTCATGTCAGGTTGCCCGTTCGGCGCGTCCGCCGTTGGTCGTCGTCGAGCGCCTGCTCCGGCTCGCGTCCGTGCAGGTGTCGTTCGATGCGATACAGGGACTCACGCATCTCGGATGTATCGACGCGCGCGGCACGATCGTAGTGTCGCTGCAATTTCGAGCCGAGCGACAGCGCCTTGTAGACGCGCATCAGGTAACCACCGACCCCGCCGAAGATCGTGGTCGACAGTGCGAGCAGGATACCGCCGCGCACCATTCGATCCAGTATCGCGAAGGCGCCGCCCTGCAGCGTCGCGTCCGGGTCGCCCAGGGCGAAGATCAGCGCGCTGCGCATGCCGATGGCGGTCCAGATCACGCCCGTGCCGAAGAACAGCGCGGTCCAGATGTCGGTCAGGTGATCGAGTTGAACGATACGGTTCGTCAGGCCGGCTTCCGTTTGATCCTCCTGGCCGAGCAGCCCGTCGAGTCGCTGCAACGTGACGAACCAGGCGACGAGCAGGATTGCGAACACCGGTATCGATGAACCGAGGTTCACATAGACCCACTCGAGCCATTGTTGCAGGTCCGGCAGTCGGCTTCCGGAGAAGCTCATGACGCCCAGTCTCGTCAGCGTGTACACCAGCACGAGGCCGCCGACCAGCGATCCGAGGACGCCGGCGGCGAGACCTTGCAGGAACGTGCGGGCGACGCCGATGACCATGACGTGATCCGCTTACTGCGCCTGATTTGCCGAGCAGGCCGTGCAGGTCGCTTCGAGGACGAGTTCGACTTCCTGGAAGAGCTCGTTGGCCTGGTAGTAGCTCTCGTTATCCATTGCGACCTTCAACAAGCCACGCTCCTTGTCGCTCAGCTCGCGTTCCATGTCGCGATAGACCCGGTCGCGGCGCGGGCAGGTATGCGAGCAGTTGTTGTAGTCACCTTCGAGCGCCATGAACTTGACGTTGAAGTAGCGGTTGTAGTGCCGCTCGGCCTGTCGACGACTCAGCAGGCCCTGGTCGTTGGACCAGACGAGGAACTCGCTGAACGCACGCTTGTTCTCGGGCTTGGGGTCGCCCTCGGCGATCGTCAGCAGGTCGTCGAAGTAGCGGTCGTAGTGCGCCTCGCAACCATTCAGCAATGATTCCTGTACGTCGGCGACGGCCGCATCCAGGTTGCTGGTCTTCGGGCTCTCGCACATCGGTGTCGTGGTCGTGCACGCGCTGACGAATGCAGCGATCAGTGCGGCGCCCGCGATACCGGCGAGTGGGAAATCGAATTTGAATATATTCACTGTCTAGTCTCCTCTATGGGCGGCGCGAGCGATCAGTTTTCCAGCGGACTGCGGTAAGCCTGCTCGATCTGCCCCGGGGGCGGGCCGGCGATCTGGATATTGCTGCCGGTGTCACCGAACAGGATCGACTTCACGCCGCCGACGACTTCCATCATCTCCGGCGTCACGATGCCGAACGACTGGTTGAGCTGTTCCATCAGCGTCGCGCGCGCGATCTCTTCGCGGGTCCGCGCGATCAGTACGCTGGTCTCGTCCATGTCGAGGTAGACGTCGGCCGCGAGCACGGCGAGCGACTGATCGCTCTGGCTGCCGGACGACGACACGAGCTGGTAGTACTGCTTGAAGCGCTCGCTCAGGCGCATGCCTGACCGGCCTCGCAGCTTGGGCGCCTCAGTCGGCTGGCCCTGCGGGCTGCCGCCGAGCAACGTCTCCTGCAGCATCCATGGCGTCATCTTGTTGCCGAGCTCGCTGCGCAGGCGCTTTTCCAGGCTCAGCCGGGTGTTGTTGACCGTGTGCTCCATGTCCGGGAGGCGCTCTTCCATGATGCCGAGCATCTCGAGATAGGTCGCGCCGAGTTGCTTCGCCATGCGCTGACAGCCGGGATCTTCCTCGGCGCCTTCGCATTTGCTTTCCTGGTAGAGCTGCTGCTGCTGGTCGAGTCGGCCGATGACTTCCTGCAGGCCGCTCTCCATTTCCTTTGCGACCGAACTGGTCAGTCGCAAATCCTCGACGACTGTCGTGGGGAAGAGCCGAATCGTCGGCCCCTTGGATTTCGCGTGCGCGGGCATACCGATGCCGATCAACGCGATCAGCAGGATGCTCGAGACGCACGCGGCTCTGGTATGTGAATGACCGAAATCTGAAAGGCCAGGTAGAAGGTTCATATCGCTGTCTCCGCATTAAGAACCGGACGGTGGTTCGTGTAGACGCAGGGCGTGGTATACGGTCCGCGTCGAACACGCGCCTTACCGTCGTTGTTTTATGGAGATGCTAGCGGCGCTAGCTGAACTAGACCTGAATCACCGTGACCGTTTGCGATCGAGGCGTGAACTTGGTGAGGCGCTGCGCCTGATAGTCGGCCGGCCGGTTAGATGAATGTGTGTTGCGCAAGAAAGCGCAACGCCCGGCAATAGACTCAGTTGAAAAACTGCAGGATCAGTGGAATCAGCCAGACGAAGAGGCAGGCAAGCGTGAATCGCCGCAGGCGTTGCGCCCACGACAAACTGAGTCCGGGAATATCCAGGTTCGTTCCGACGTCGACGATGTGCTCTTCGTGCAGATCACAGGCCGCCTCGACGCTGTTCATGTAGTCGAGCGGTAATACGACCTTGTGAGTACCCGTGTATTCGGTGTTGGCCTGCATGGTGATTTCCTGGCCCCGACGTCTGAGTGTCGGCTGCCGTAGGCCCTATCATAAGTTCGGTCAGCTCGATTCGCCGTGACCGCAATCACGGGCGGCCCAGGTCGATCATCCGGGCTTATGTAAAATCGAGCGTCCGCAGGCCGAATCAGAAACCGAGCTCCGCCTCCATCGCGTCCGCCTCTTCATTGAAGCTCTTCTTCTCCGCGTCGGTCTTCTGCATGTCGTCGATCGCCTGTTTCGCGGCCTCTGCTTTCTTTTCGAGATCGGCGCGCGCCGCTTCCATCTTCTCCTCGCGTCGTGCCCGTTCGGCCAGCAGGGCCGGCTGGATCTTGTCCTGAGCGGCATCGGTCCTGGCGATCTTGTTGTCGCAGCCGCAGAACTCGAAATAGCTCCTGGCTAACTCGTAATACCCGTCCCGCACTTCCAGGTCCGTCGCCGCGTCATTCGCGCGTACCAGAAGCGTGTCGCCGCGTTGTTCGGCGCGTCGGTCCAGCGGCACCCGGTCGTCCGGTTCCAGAGCGTAC
Organism: Gammaproteobacteria bacterium; assembly: GCA_048550095.1. GTDB lineage: Bacteria > Pseudomonadota > Gammaproteobacteria > Steroidobacterales > SMWD01. Next base: position 1,479 of record JBLYYV010000084.1, on the reverse strand, counting down.
GCATCGGCACGCTCCAATAGCTGTTGGGATTCACCCACTTGCCGCGCCGTTGTTATAGAGAGCCCCGGATCGGTTACGTCCACCTTTACGCCGACCATCGCCATGCCTATCTGGCTGCCGCTGCGCATGGCTTGCGCCGCTTGTCGCTCCTGCTCCGTAGCGGGACGCTTGAATTCAACGTCTTCGGCCTCGAGTGCCGCGGCGGCCTCGCGTCGCGCGAAATCACTCAGCAGTGCGAGTACCTCACGGCCGTTCGACACGATCTGTTCTTCTTCACGGAGAATGAATGCGCCGTAGTCGCGATCCGCTTCGATACCGTCGACAGCCTCACGGACGGATCGATAGGAGTTTTTAAAGCGTTTGGCTGGCGCCGCCTGGATGGTGCTCGCGACGTCTTTCGGTTTGGCCGGTGCCGCCAGCTTATAGTGCGTGTCACGCCGCTGCGAAATCTCGAGACGCCGATCGCCCGTCGCCGCGTGCCATACGGCCAGGTTGACCTTGAACCAGCGGCGCGCGGTTGGCTCACCGAAACACTTCACCGATATCATGCTGTCTTCACGTCCGCCGCGGTAAGCCATAGATTCCGCGCTATATAACCGGTCAGATGCCTCGCCCACATTCCCGGCCGCCAGCGCCCGTTCGGCCTGCTCGAGTTCCGCATAGAACCTCGCGGTCAATTCGTCCTGCAACGCTTGCCCGCGCGCGTCGTTGCGGCGCATTTCGGCCCCGCAATACTCAGAGAAGGATTGCGGCGACGCATCCCCTCCGCCCTGTAGGCCGGTTCGCGGGTCAATATCCGCCAGCGCGGCGGTAATGCATGCCGCCGCTGCGAAACTCGCCGTGATTGAACGTATTCGAGACGATTTGACCATGACATCCCCGCGGTGTGGCAGTGCTGAATTCGCCCTGGTTCGGTTCATCGAGCCGTTGCCGGTCTCGCCGAAGCGTGTTGTTAATTGTCTGTATACGCCCCGACTGCTATTGTGTAAACACCTAATTAACTGTCATTAACCGCCACCGGGAGACTCAAGATGAATAACAAGATCATCAGGGCGGCCATATTTTTCATGGGGTTATCGCTTGCGAGCGCCGCGCACGCATTCGTCGGCACGATTGCGGTCGGCCTCGGCGAGATGAATGAGGATGTCGGCCGAATTCAGGTGTCATTCGCCGCCGATGCGAAACTCGAGACGGAAGACATGACCGCGACCTCGCGCATCCACTACCAGCCCGGCATGGTGCGTGACGAGATGGATATGGCCGGGCAGAAGATGGTGACGATTCGGCGTTTCGATCTGAACAAGCTCTGGATGATCATGGGTGAGAACATGTACATGGAGCGGGATCCGGAAGAGGGCGGTGACCAGGCGCCTGACTATCAGCTGGTCTCGCGGGAGATTGTCGGCCGTGAGACGGTCAATGGCATGGAAACGACCAAGTACAAGTCGGTCTATAAGAGCAAGGACGGCAAGTTCGGCG
>JBLYYV010000083.1:0-3244 GCA_048550095.1 Gammaproteobacteria bacterium | reverse complement strand
CGATCTGCACACCCGCCTCCTGAGCCAGCGCTGCGCCGCTGATGCCGTATTTTCGTGTCTCGCCGAAAGGTACACGGGTGCCCTCGGGAAAAATCGTGACCCAGATGCCGTCCGCCAGACGTTGTTTACCCTGTTCTATGACTTGCTTAACGGCCGAGCGACCCTTTTCGCGGTTGATCGCTATCGGGCTCAAGACCAGCCCGATTGCCCAGCCAATAATCGGTATCCGCAGCACCTCGCGTTTCACAACCCAGGCTGTTCTCGGAAACATCGCCACGTGGCCGTAGGTTTCCAAAATAGTCGTGTGCTTGATCATGATGACGCTCGGTGTATCCGGGATGTTCTCCTGGCCCTCGACGACGACCTTCATCCCGGCGAAAAAACCGCCCGCCCAGAGCGCGAAGCGGCAAAAACTCACCAAAACGAACCGAACCCAGCTCGACGGCGCCCAGAACAACAAGATTATTGTCGCGGAGGTGATTAACGCTGCGCAGCCAGCGACAATGATGAGGACAAGCGAACGAAGCCAGCGAATCATGCGGTTACTCCCTTAGCAGCGCGGCGGCGGCGGCGGCGAGGTCATCGAACACCTCCGTCGCGGCGAGCGGGCCAGCCAATGCACGTTCCGTTCTGCGACCGTTTCCGGTGCGAACGAGAATTGGCCGAGCCCCGGCGCGTGCGGCGGCCTCGAGGTCCCGCGGCGAGTCGCCGATTACCGGTGTGCCGGCGAGGCAAGTATTGTAATAACGGCCGAGGCGATATAGCAGGCCGGGCTTCGGCTTGCGACAGGCGCAATCGTCGTCAGGACCGTGAGGGCAGACAACAATACGGTCGATACGGCCTCCCGCCGCCGACACGAGCTTGCGTAACTTGCGGTGCATGGCGCGCAGCGCGCTTCGATCAAAAAGCCCGCGGGCGAGCCCCGACTGATTGCTGGCGATCGCAACGGTATAGCCCGCCCCGCTCAGGGAGGCTATCGCCGCGATGCTTCCGGGCAGCGGAACCCACTCGGCGGGCGTCTTCACAAATTCGGTGGATTCGCGATTGATCACGCCATCCCGATCAAGAATGACGAGGCCTCGACTGTCCGTTCGCCGTGTCATCGTCAACCCAGGGAAAGCCGCGATATGTCGGCAACGTCGAGAAAAAGTGACCGAATTTCCCCTAAAAGCGCCAAACGGTTGTTTTTTACCGCATCGTCGTCAACCATGACCATGACATCATCGAAGAATCGGTCGACCGGGTCCCGCAGGTCGGCGAGCGCGTTCAGCGCCTCGGCGTAATGACGTACTTTGATCATTGGTTCAACCTTATGCCGCGCATTATCCAGCGCGTTGAACAGCGCCTTCTCCGCCTCGTCCTGGAGCAGCTTCTTCTGGATCCCCAGGCCCTCCGGGTTGCCGGCCTGCCGCAGGATGTTCGCGATGCGCTTGTTTGCCGCCGTGAGGCTTGTCGCCTGCTCCATGCGCGCGAAAGTTTGCACGGCCGCAAGCCGACGATCGAAATCGAGCAACGAGTCGGGTTGTCGTGCCAAAACGGCGTCGAAAGTCTCCGTCGCAAGCCCGGCATCGCGGTCCAGGAAATACCGGCGCAGCCGATCGCTGATGAAGGTATGGATTTCGTTGACGAGATCCGCGCTTTCAATGTTGCCTTTGGGCTGCCCGTCGACGGCCTTGGCGATGAGTGCCTTCAGATCAATATCGAGGCCACACTCAATAAGGATCCGGATCACGCCGAGTGAGGCGCGGCGTAGCCCGAACGGGTCGCGCTTGCCGGTCGGTCTTTTGCCGATCGAGAAGACCCCGGCCAGCGTGTCGAGCTTGTCGGCGACCGCCAGAACCTGGCCTACGTCTGTCACCGGCAGAGCGTCGCCCGCAAAGCGCGGCCGATAGTGTTCGCCGATCGCGTCGGCAACAACCCCGGCCTCGCCGTCTGCCAGCGCATAGTATCGACCCATCGTGCCCTGCAACTCCGGAAACTCGCCAACCATGCCGGTCACAAGATCACATTGGGCCAGCTCCGCGGCCCGCTCGACGCTGCCCTTATCCACGCCGAGCCTTGATGCCAGCCAGGCAGCAAGCGCTGCAGTGCGGCGGCTCTTGTCAGCGAGGCTGCCCAGGCCGCGCTGATAAATAACCTCGCGCAAGGTCTCCCTGCGGCTGTCGAGTGTCTTGCGCCGGTCGCTGTCCCAGAAAAAAGCCGCGTCGGCCAGCCGCGGTCGAATGACTCGCTCGTTTCCTTCGCGTACCTGGCCGGGATCTTTGCTCTCGAGGTTTGCGACGGTGATGAACAGCGGCAACAGCGCACCCCTTTGATCCGACACCGGGAAATAGCGTTGATGCCCGGTCAAGGTCGAAATCACGACCTCCCTCGGAAGGGCGAGGTACTGCTCGTCGAACCGTCCCAGCAATGCGACGGGCCACTCGACCAACGCCGCAACTTCATCGTAAAGCGATTCGCCGTCAACAACGTTACCTCCGGCATCGACAGCGGCGGCAATGACGCCGTCTCTGACCATCGCTCGCCGGCGCTCGAAGTCCGCGATGACGCGGCCTTCTTTCTCCAGCGTGTCGAGATAGTCCCTGGGTTCCGAAATGACGATCGGGCCAGACGAGTGAAAGCGATGGCCGCGCGAAGCGTTCCCTGCGCCTGTTTCCATCACCGGCGCGTCGATGACGTCTGTGCCGTGCAGCATGACTATCCAGTGAACGGGGCGCACGAATTCGGCGTTGCCGGCGCCCCAGCGCATGCGCCTGGGAATAGGGAGCGCCGCCAGCGCGCGCTCGATGAGCGCGGGCATCAGGTCAGCGGCCGCCCGGCCTGTCTCGAGGGCATCGAAAACAAGCCACTCGCCCTTGTCGGTCTTGCGCCTGCCAAGCTCCGTTACGTTGACGCCACACTTCCTGGCGAACGCGGTTGCTGCCGCGGTAGGGTTTCCGTCCTTATCGAAGGCAACCTTGGTCGGCGGGCCTTTCTGCTCGCGTTCACGATCTGCCTGCCGCCGTGCGAGCCCGTCAATTATGACCGCAAGGCGACGCGGGCTCGCGTAGGTATGCACGGCGCCATGTTCGAGCGCTGCGCCATCGATGGCGCTGACAAGGCCCGAACCGAAGGCCTCCATTAACGAGCGCAGCGCCTTGGGCGGCAGCTCTTCGGTACCGATCTCGATAAGAAAGTCGTCAACCTGGCTCACTGGGCCGGCCGTCCTGTGGCGACAGACTGGGTCATCGGGAAACCAAGCGCT
>JBLYYV010000082.1:0-3170 GCA_048550095.1 Gammaproteobacteria bacterium | reverse complement strand
TCGCCCTGAGGCCAGCGCAGCAGAGCTTCGCAGCCAACAATCTTGTCGCTGGAAACATCGACGAGTGGTTGATAGGCGAGTTGCAGTTCCGACTTCTCGATCGCGCGGTGCAGTCGATGTTCGATCTGCAGTTTACGTGCGACGTCGGCTTCCAGGTTGGTGGCGTGATAGCGAAACTGCAGTCCGTTGGCGCGGGCGTCACGCATGGCGGACTCTGCCTTCAGCAACAACTGAGCCGCATCGCTCGTATCGCGCGGATACAGCGCCGCGCCCACACACGGCGACAAATAGAGGGTTTGGCCGTCGACGACGACCGGTAGCGAGAGCCGGTCGATTGCGATGCGCCGTAAGACGTCGACTTCGTCGCTATCGGGCGCGCAGGTCATCATGACGGCGAACCGCCCCGGTGCGATGCGACCCACCGATGCGGTGCGCAGTCCCTGATCGAGCGTCGTCGCATCCGCTACGATTTGCAGGCACTCGGTCAACGTCTGCGCCGTCATTGATGCGACCTGATCGCTCTTTCGCTGTCCGAGCGCTTCGGCGATCTGGTTGAAGCGGTTGAGACCCACGACCATCGCCAGCAGCGTGTTCTGGCCACCGCTGACGGACTTGATGCCGCGTCGGAGCAGGTCGTGGAATTTCGTGCGGTTCGGCAGACCCGTGACCGGTTCAAATGACTCCGAGGTCCGCAACTTTTCTTTTGCCTGGTCGGCGACGGCCCGCGCGGATTCCAGCGACTCGCGCGTCTTGGCGAGCGCTGCTTCGCGCCGCGCCTGTTTCGAAGCGGCTCGTGCGCGGCGACTCAGCAATTGCCAGTCGAAAGGCTTGCGCGCGACATCGAACGCTCCCGCGTCCAGGGCGGATTTAGTCTCGGTTGTCGATGTGCTCAACACGAAGACGGGAACGTCCGGAGAAGCTGATTCGAGGAGCTGACGGAAAACGGGCTCGCGCCGCCCGCTCTTCAACCAGGCCTCGACCACGATGACGTCGGGCGCGATCGTGTCGATCGACGCGCAGGCGTCATCGGGATCGCTGATCACCGTCGTGCGAAATCCTGCTCGTTGCAGCCAGCGCACGCCCCATTTCTGAACGGACCGGTCACGGCAAACGAGCATCGCGTTGGCTTCCGCCGGAGCGTCGTCCTTGTCGCTCGACTCGCTCGCGCCGAAATTGGTCAGCGCTTCGATAATCGTCATGAAGCCACCCGGCTCCTGTTCGATGTCTTCATGAGATCGGCGGAGTTCGTCGGTCACGATTGCGACTCTTTCGAACCGTTCGCCCCGCCGGCGTCGAGGAAGGCAGTCAGCTCATCCGCCGGTGACGGCAGGCAGAACGCAAAACCTTGCAGATAGTCGCAACCGATCTGCGCGAGCGCGGCCGCCTGCTCTTCCGATTCCACACCTTCGGCCGTGACTTGAATCTCCAGCGCGTGGGCCATCGCCGTGATTGCGGCGCAGGCGGCGTGTTTCGACGCATCGCTATCGACACCGGCGACAAATTTCTCGTGGATCTTGACGCCGTGGACCGGGCTGCCGGACAGGTGCTCGAACGAACAGACGCCGGTCCCGAAGTCGTCGACGACGACGCGCACACCGAGCTCGGCGAGCCCGCGGCATATCGGGAAGTCACGCATCGCATCGCGAAACAACAGCTGCTCGGTGATCTCCAGATCGATGCAGACCGGGTCGATCCCGACGTCGGCCAGGATACTCTCGGTTCTCTCTACGAGCCGGGCGCGGGCGAATTCCTGGGCCGATACATTCACCGCCATGCGCAGATTCGGGTGACCATTCCGTTGCCATTGGGCGAGCTGTTCACAGGCGCTGGCGAATACCCAGCGTCCGATCGGCAGCATGACGCCGGTAAAGTCGGCGGCTTTGATGACTTCCGCGATCGGCTTGTCGCCGAACAGCGGTCGCGGCCAGCGCAGCAGCACCTCCGTTGCCGTGACATCGCGATCCTTCGCCGTCACGATCGGCAGGTAATTCAGCTTGAAGGCGCCCTTCTCGAGCGCGGCCTCGAGTTCGACCACGAGATCCTGGCGCTCGAAGGACTCCAGGCCCACGGTGCCCGAATGAAACTTGTTTTGGGAGGTCTCGCTGTTTCTGGCTTCCTGCATGGCAATAGTCGCGTTGTCCAGCAGTTCCACCGCGGTACCACCGTCTTGCGGGTACAGTGCGATGCCCGTATCGACATGTGTACTGAAGGTTTGCTTGCCGACGGCGACCGGCGCCTCGAGCACGCCCGCAAGCCGTGTCGCAACGGCTTCGGCGTCGGTGCCGGTGTTGATGTCGGGCAGGACGACGGCGAAGCGACTGCGGTTGATGCGCGCAATGGCTGAGTAGCGCTCGTCGTCGGACTCTTCCGGTATGTTTGCACCGCGCAGCGCCTGCATCAGGCGTGACGCCAGGATCGCGATGACGGCCTCGGTGCGGTCCTCGCCGGTAATACTCCGGGTTGCGTCGAGTTCTCCCATGTCGAGGCAGATCACGGCGCCGCGACCCTGGCGGACGCCGACGCGCTCGACGATCGAGCTGAGTTCGGTGATCAGCCACTCGCGGTTGGGCAGGCCAGTCGACGCATCCCTGAAAGCGAGATCCTCGAGTTTCGAGATCTCTTCGCGGGTTGCGGTGATATCCCGGACGATCAACATGACCCGGTCACGGCCCTGCGGTACGCAGATACATTCGATATGAGACTCGCGTTGCGGGTCGGGGAACTGGTTGCAATAGGATTGACGCGATTGCAGCGCTTTGCGAATGCTGCGCTTGAACCGCTGGGCCGTATCGCCCGGCCAGACATCATCGATGCCGGACCCTTCCGCTACGTCTTCGGGCAGGCCGATACCGGGGCTCGGTCGGCCGAGTACATTCTCGATTCGGCCATTGGCCGATACCAGCGCAATCAAATTGGCGTCGGGCCGGTCCTGTTCCTGATATTGATCCAGGCGCTGTCGCCAGAGGCCGACGACTTTCGGGTCGGTGAGTTCTGCATCGCTCGCGGCGGCGGCTTTCGATTCATCGCCCGCGGATTTTGCAAGCGCGCGCCTGGCTTTGTCGCCCTTTGTAGAGAATGTCATAGGGGTCCTTTTTATCGTCGGCCAGCCCGCTACATCGCAGCGGTCTGCCCCGCGCGCCGCATGTATCGGTCCGGTTTCGGACACCTAT